>NZ_JBLTJC010000200.1:0-18846 GCF_048158785.1 Streptomyces colwelliae
CCGCCCCTTCAGGCTGTTCGTCAGTGGCGCCTGCACCCTGCTGCTGGCGTTCCTGGCCGCGATGACCCTGCCCGGCACCGCCAGTGCCGACACGGTCGTCACCACGAACCAGACCGGCACCAACAACGGCTACTACTACTCGTTCTGGACCGACACCCAGGGGTCGGTCTCCATGAACCTCGGCTCCGCCGGCAACTACAGCACCACGTGGAGCAACACCGGCAACTTCGTCGCCGGCAAGGGCTGGAGCACCGGCGGTCGCCGCAGCGTGACGTACTCGGGGACCTTCAACCCGTCCGGCAACGCCTATCTGGCGCTGTACGGCTGGACGTCGAACCCGCTCGTCGAGTACTACATCGTCGACAACTGGGGCACCTACCGGCCCACGGGCACGTACATGGGCACCGTCACCAGCGACGGCGGCACGTACGACATCTACAAGACCACGCGCTACAACGCCCCTTCGGTGGAGGGCACGAAGACCTTCGACCAGTACTGGAGCGTCCGGCAGACCAAGCGCACCGGCGGCACCATCACCACCGGCAACCACTTCGACGCCTGGGCCCGCGCCGGAATGCCGCTGGGCAGCTTCAGCTACTACATGATCCTCGCGACCGAGGGCTACCAGAGCAGCGGCAACTCCAACATCACGGTGGGCGGCACCAGTTCGGGCGGCGGCAGCAGCGGTTGCACGGCGACCCTGTCGGCCGGCCAGCAGTGGAGCGACCGCTACAACCTCAACGTCTCGGTCTCCGGCTCCAGCGACTGGACCGTGACGATGAACGTCCCGTCCCCCGCGAAAGTCCTCTCCACCTGGAACATCGCGGCCTCCTACCCCAGTTCGCAGGTGCTGACCGCCAAACCCAACGGCACCGGCAACAGTTGGGGCGCCACCATCCAGGCGAACGGCAACTGGACCTGGCCCACGGTCTCCTGCACGGCGAGCTGACCGCCACCCCAACTCCCAAGGCTGGAGGACCACTTCACATGAGATCCGCACCGAACTTCTCGTTACGTTCCCTACGGCCCCTGGTCGCCAGGCTGGCCGTCGTCGCCCTGGCCGCCGCGGGCACCCTCGCCGTCGGCACGGCGGCTCCGGCGCAGGCCGCCACCTGCGGCGGGTACGTCGGGCTCACCTTCGACGACGGCCCGTCCGGCAGCACACCGGCCCTGCTCAACGCCCTGAAGCAGAACGGTCTTCGGGCCACGATGTTCAACGAGGGCCAGTACGCGGCCGCGTACCCGGCACAGGTGAAGGCCCAGGTCGACGCCGGTATGTGGGTCGGCAACCACAGCTACACCCACCCGCACCTCACCCAGCAGACCCAGGCGACCATCGACTCGGAGATCTCCCGGACCCAGCAGGCCATAGCGGCCGCGGGCGGCGGCACGCCCAAGCTCTTCCGCCCGCCGTACGGCGAGACCAACGCGACCGTGAAGGCCGTAGAGGCCAAGTACGGTCTGAGGGAGATCATTTGGGACGTCGACTCGCAGGACTGGAACAGCGCGAGCACCGACGCGATCGTCCAGGCGGCCGCCCGGCTCACCAACGGCCAGATCATCCTCATGCACGACTGGCCCGCCAACACGGTCGCGGCGATCCCCCGCATCGCCCAGGGCCTGGCCGCCCGCAACCTCTGCGCCGGAATGATCTCCCCGACGACGGGCCGCGCCGTGGCCCCCGACAGCGGCGGCAACGGCGGTGGGAACACCGGCAGTTGTACGGCGACCCTGTCGGCCGGTCAGCAGTGGAGCGACCGCTACAACCTCAACGTCACGGTGAGCGGCTCCAGCACCTGGACCGTGACGATGAACGTCCCGTCCCCCGCGAAGGTCCTCGCGACCTGGAACATCGCGGCCACGTACCCCAGTTCACAGATACTGACCGCCAAACCCAACGGCAGCGGCAACAGCTGGGGCGCCACCATCCAGACGAACGGGAACTGGAGCTGGCCTGCGGTTTCTTGTTCGGCGACCTGACTCCGGCGAGACCTGTTTCGCCATGCCATACCTGCGGCGCGGCGGCCCCTGCTGCCGCGCCGCAGCCGCCCTGGCTCAGTGGAGTGAGGGAGTCACACAGCCGCGAGACTCGAGGTCGTGCTGATCAGCTCCCGCAACCTTGCGCGTGTCTCCGCGTCGGTCGAGTACACCACCGTGCCGATCATTCCCCGTGTCAGCAGCACCTTGTACGTGTTGCGGATCAGCCGGTCCACGTCCGCGTCCGGTGTCGACTTCTTGAAGACCGGATCCTTGGACGCCGTACGGTCGGTGACCCAGCGGTCGTCGCGCCACACCAGGTCGGGGCCGATGATGACGCCACTCCAGTCGTACTCGAAGCCCTGCGCCGTGTACACGCAGCCCACTTGTCCGAAACCGGCCGGATCGGTTGCCCACAGGGCGGCCGGAGGCGCGCCCCCGACGGCCCGGTCGCCGAAGACGTTCCAGGGCCGTTCCCATTCCCCGATGACGACGTCCGCCGGCAGCGCCTGCCCGGGCGGCACCTTCTTGGTCCACTTCCAGCAGTAGCCCGCGGACATGCGTGCGCTGTACTTCTGCGAGCGACGGTCGTCGAGGAAGGTCTCCATCTCCTCCGGGCTGTCCGCGAGCATGAGCCGCATCCTGCCGTCGGGCTCCCACGCCACAGGACCACCCGGCTCCAGCCCCAACAGCCGTACCACCCAACGGAGATACGCGTCACTGCCACCGCACCGGAACTGGCTGTCCAGCGGTACCACGTGACAGCGGAGCCCCTTCTTCGCGGCGGCCGCCTCGATCTCCGGGACCGTGCCCATCTCGCCGGGCCGGACGACCTGATGTTCGTCCAGCAGGAACACCGGGACGCGCGCCGCGTCGATGAGCTCCTCGACCTGTGCTTTGCCGGTGCGGTTGGACGCGGCGGTGTAGCGGTTGGCCGACGTCTCCCGCATGCGGTGGGCCTCGTCGCAGATCAGGACGTCGAGGCTGTTGCGCTCGGCGGCCATGAAGCTGTTGAAGTACTTGAAGAGATCCTGCACCTCGCGCTTTCGAGCGCCCGCGACTTTGCGCATCGTCGTCGTGAACGAACTGGAGCCCGTCGCGTGCAGCGCGGTGATGCCCTGCCGGTACAACTCACCGAGGAGCGACAGCGCGATGACGCTCTTGCCGGTACCGGGCCCGCCGGTGACGATCACGACCTCCTTGTGGTCGGACTGCTTGGCGCGGCGGACGGCATTGAGGACGGTGCGGTACGCGACCTGTTGCTCATCCAGCAACACGAACTGCTCGCGTTCACGCACCTCTTGGGCGGCCACGGCCATGAGCTGCTTGGACGGACCGATCTTCCCGTCGAGGAGTTCGTCAGCGGCCGAAGCGCCGGACTCGGCACCCAGCCTCGAACGCAGGAAGTCGATGAACTCCCCGCGTCGCGCGCCGATGAAGAGCTGACCGTACTGGTCCTGCTCGGCTTCGAAGAGCCCGCTGACGCCGAACTGGGTGGCATTGTGCAGATACGCGGCGCCGCTGACGCTCTCCGGGTTCTCGGCCAGCGCTCCGTTGAAGGAGACGAGGTACTCGCAGTAGCCGCGTACCTGGTCGACGGGGTTCAGCACGGCCCGCGGGTATGCGTCGATGCGGCACAGCGACGGATCCTCGTCATCCGGTTCGGCGCTGCTCCACTGCTTCAGCTCCACGACGACGTACGACGCCAGACCGGTCTCGGGGTGCACTCCGGCCAGCACGGCATCGGCCCGCTTGCTGTTCAGCGGCAGCCCGTACTCCAGGAGCATCTCCACCTGCCCGAGCCCCGCGTCGTTGAGCGCGCTCGCGAGTACGGGGATGCTCCGCTCCCACGAACGGACCTCGGACGAACTGGGCTTATGGCCGTGCACGTGCGCGAACTGCTCCGTCAGGCGGAAGAAGAGAGCACCGGAATGGCACTCGGCGGCGACCGCGGCGGCGGAGTCGCGGAACAGCAAGGTATGCCCCCAGGCAGCACGAAGGAACTCGTGCGGGTGGGGGCATGTCCTCGGTGACTCCGTCAGGCGGAGCGGAAGCCCGGCGGGCCGCAGTTACGACGGGATCAAGGCTACCTGTCACGTCTGCTGTAGTCGGGTGGCAGCTGGGATCCTTCAGCGGTGAGCTTCGGCTGGGCGCCGTCGTACTGCTGCATGCCGATGGTGCCCGGGATGAGCCTGCGCAGTTCGTTGTGGGTTTCCGGGTCGACCGCGTAGACCACGGTGCCGACGACACCGCGGGTGAGGAGCACGTGGTAGGCGTTACGGATGCACCGGTCGACGATCGCGTCGTCGAACGGGCCGCGGAAGGCGGGGTCGCTGGAAGCGCTCCGGGCCACGGTGAACTTCCCGTTCCGGAACAGCAGGTCGGGGCCGATGATGACGGCGTTCCAGTCGTACTCGAAGGTCTGTGCCGTGTAGACGCAGCCGATCTGGTCGATGCCGCGGCGATCGGTCGACCACAGATCCGACTTCGGCGCGTGCGGAACGCTGTGCTGCGGCTTCACGTTCCACGGTCGGCGCCAGTCGCCGATGACCACGTCGTCGACGAGCCGATTCCCGTCCGGGTTGCTCCACGGCCAGCAGAAACCCGCGGTGATGCGCGCTGTGGCTCCCTCGAGGTCACGTTCCCGGATGAACCGCTCCATCTGCTCGGGGCCGTCGGCTACCACGAGCGTCATCCGCCCGTCCGGTCGCCAGGCCACCGGGTCGGAGTCGTCGAACCCCAGCAACTGCTGGACCCAGCGCTGGTACAGCTTGCTGCCGCCCGCCCGGAACGTTCCCTCCAGGTCGGTCACTTCGACCACACAACCGCTGTCCTCGGCCAACTCCTTGAGATAGCCGGCCGTGCCCACCTCGTCCGGGCGGATCGACTGATGGTCGTCGAGCAGGAAGATCGGTACCTTGGCGGCCCTGATCAACTCGGTGGCCTGCGGCCGGTCGTCGTCACGGAGCTCCTTCGGCGTCCAGCGGTCCGTCGAGTTGCGCCGCATGCGGTGCGCCTCGTCGCAGATCAGGACGTCGAGGCCGTCCGGCGGGCTGTCGGCGAAGCTGTTGAAGTACTGGTACAGCTTGAGGGCCGAGCGACTCTTGTCCGTCAGCTGTCCTTGGCGGGCCGTACCGATCATGATGTCGCGCAGGGTCTCCGTGTACGCGTGGGATCCGCTGGCCAGCACCGTCTCGCGGCCCTTGAGCCCCAGCGCCCGCTGCAACTCGAGGGCCACGGCGCTCTTACCGCTGCCAGGACCGCCCCGCAGGATGTAAACGCGTTTGCCGCCTGACGCGGGGGCAGGACTGTGGGCGGTGTCGGGGTCGTAGAACAGCCCGACGTCGAAGCCGGTGAAGGGCGCGGTCTTCTCCAGGTGGCGGGTGATCAGGTCGAACGCGAGATACTGCTCGTCAAGGAGTATGAGACCGCCTCCGACGACGGACCGTTGCCGGGCCACATCGGTGACCTTGAGCAGCGGGTCCTTGCGGGCCTGGTCCAGTGCCAGCGCGGCCTGCTTCCCGGACGTGGGGGCGAACTTCGAGGTGAGGACCCGCCGGAACCGGTCCAGGTCGTCGAGGGTGTACAGAAACCCGTGGTCGCTCTCGGGCAGAGCGAACAGTGCCTCCACGTCCGCGTCCCGCGCGTTGTGGAGCAGCGCCACCCCCGTCAACCGGTCGGCGCTCTCCCGGAGGTGGGGAAGGTAGCGGACCATGTACTCGCAATAGCGCTGGACCTGTCGCACCGGATGCAGCTTGTTCTTCGTGTCGCCGAACCCGAGATCTACGGCGATCGGACACCGGGGGTCGACAGTGGCGTGCCGTACCTGCTTCAGCTCGACCGCGAGGTACGAGTCCGCCCCCGTGCCGGGTTGCCGGCCGCACAGCACCAGGTCGACCGCGGAGTTGGTGTGCGGCAGGTCGACCTCGACCTGCACCTCGACCTCGCCGAGACCACTGTCCAGCAGCGCCTTGACCACCACGGGGATGCTGTTGTTCCAGGAGGCGATGTCGCCGGAAGTGGCCCTTCGTCCCTTGACCTCGCAGTGCTTCTCGATCAGTCGCTCGGTGAGCGGAAGACGCACCGATCCGGCCTGAGCGACGATGAGTCGACCGAGCTCGTCGGCGGACAGTTGCAGAAGCACGAAGGTTCCCCAGGCACGAGATGACTCGTGCGGGTGGGGGCATGTCCTTCGTGGCTCCACCGAAGCGAAGCGGAAGCCCGTCGGGCCGCAATGACAGTCCGTAGATTAACCCGGGCCGCGGCGGAGTGAGGGCGGGCCCCGGAGGCCCGCCCCGCCACCCCGGCTCAGCCGAGGTGGTGCACCACAGCCTGCGCCAGCGCCCACATCAGGTTCGAGCCGAGGCTCGCCGTGATGCCCACCAGGACATCACGGACCCAGGTGCGGTGCTTGGGCGTGTACTCGACGGCAGCCATTGGAATGCGTCCCCTTCGGTCGTGACCGGTGACGGATGCCGGATGGCTCCCGCCGGGAGCGCACCAGGGGCTTCGTCACCGAACCAAAGGGGCCTACGTCTCCGCAGGTCACGTCGCGTACATCCTCCGGGAGGACACGCGGTGCGGGACAACGCTAGCTCATGTCCGGGTGCCCGGAGCAAGGAGTTAAAGCGCAGAAGACGCCGTCAGGCCGGCGCCCTACCCGGCAACCCCGGGCAACGAGATCCCCGCCTCGGCCAGCAACTCCCGTTCCCCAGCCGTGAACGTCGGCCCGTTCAGCTGTGGTCGCAGTGGGCCGATCAGTGCCGCCGCGAGGACGCTTGGCCGGAGGAGGGCCGTGCCCGGGGACTGGAGGGTCAGGACCTCCGTCATCGCGGTGGCCACGTGGTACGAGCCCGTGGCGGTGTGGGAGAGGCGGCTGACGTAGCGCTGGAGGAGGCGGTCGGCCGGGCCCGCGTTCCTGCCCGTCGTCGTGCTGTAGTGGATGTCCTGGCTCACGGCGAGGCTCCAGGCGAGTTCGACGGGGCGCGCGATGGCCCGTTGTGCCGTGCGGGAGAGGCCGTTGGTGAGGCCGTGGGAGGAGAGCTGGGTGCGCAGGGCTACTGCGCCGAGGGCCGCCACCGACATGCCGTGGCCGTACACCGGGTTGAACGCGGCGACCGAGTCGCCCAGTGCGACCAGGCCTTCGGGCCAGGACTTCAGACGCTCGTAGTAGTGGCGGCGGTTGACCGTGCTGTGGGTGAGGGCGACGTCGGTGAGGGGCTCGGCGTGGGCCAGGAGGTCGGCGACGATCGGGTGGCGGAGTGTGCGGGCGTAGGGCTCGAACTCGGCTGCCTCACGGGAGGGTTGGGCGCCGGGGGTGCCGATCAGGCTGACGTGCCAGCGGCCGTCCTCGATCGGGACGATGCCGCCCGTGCGGCCGGGTTCGCCGCTCCGGGGGTCGGCCTGGACGCTGATCACGGGCCAGTTGTGGGTGGGGACCGGGGCGCGGTAGATACGGCTGGCGTACGCGATGCCGGAGTCGATGCGGTCCTGGGCCGGGCCCTGGATGCCCAACTCGGCCAGCCAGCGCGGAGTGCGTGACGCCTTTCCGGAGGCGTCGACGACCAGGTCCGCGGTCAGCTCGGTCTCGGTGCCGTCCGCCGCGCGCAGCCGTACTCCGGTGACGCGACGCGAACTCCCCAGCAGGGCGGTGACTTTGGTGTGCGGGCGCACGCTGACGCGCGGGTCCTTCAACACCTGCCCGCGGACGACGGAGTCCGTGAGGTCGCGGCTCGCGGTGATCAGGTAGTGGCTGTCCCGTGCCCAGCGGCGGTACCAGCCCTCGGGCGAGTGGATCAGCATGTTCGTCGTCATGGGGACCCGGTTGGCGCCCGCGCCCAGCAACTCCTTGACCGTGCCCGGCAGCAGGTCCTCGATCGCGTTCGCGCCACCCGACAACAGGACGTGGAAATGCGCCGCTTGGGGAACACCCGGGCGTGCCTCGGGCCCTTCGAGCACGTCGTGCGCCTCGATGATCTCGACGGAGTCGACATGGTCCCTTACGGCGGCTGCGGCGAGCATGCCGGCGAGACTGCCGCCGACGACGACGGCACGGGTGGGCATTCGGGACACCCGGGGCGGCCGCTGCGGCGATTCACTCATGAGGGGAAGATAACAAGCCCAATTGGCGCACCACAGAGGGCAGTTGCTCCCCTTGTCCGGCTCTCTCGTCACGCGCCGTCGAGCAGCGAGGCGAGCCCCCGGTCGAGGGACGGCTCCAGCGCCTCCCGGCCCGGCTCGGTCACCCGGTACGTGCGGCGCAGGAAGTGGTGCAGGGCGACCGTGTCGAAGCGGATCATCGCTATGCCCTCCGGCGAGTGGAACTCAACTGCCGTGTGGGCGGGGCCGTATGGCCGGATGTGCACGTTGCCCATCCCGGCGGGCGTGGCGAGCCCCTCCTCCAGGAGTGCCCGCGCGAAGGTCCACGTCACCTTCTTGCCGTCGAGCGATATCCAGGCGGGGAACAGGAGTTGGACGGCGAAGGGGTCGCCGGAGGAGTAGCGGAGGGTGGCCGTCACGGCCAACTCCTGGTCGTCGTCGGCCAGCAGGCGGGCGCTGGTGGGCTGTTCCAGGGTGAGGTGGCGCATGGGCGGTCTCCGATTCGGGTGGGGCGGCGGCCGGTTGTGCCGACTCACCCTCCTTGAGCGCGCGGAGGGGTCTTTGATTACGCCGTTACGCAAGGCAATTCATGTGACCTGCATCACCTTGTGGAACGACTGCAACTTTAATTGAAAGTTTTGCCATCTAGGGTACAAACCCTTCCCCGCCCCCCTGGCAACTGGAGCGTTGCTGCCATGAACGACGGTCCCACCGCCGCGTACGCCCGGATCTACGAGGAGCAGCAGCCACGCCTCGTCGCCTACGCACGCTCGCTCACCCGCAACACCTGGGTCGCCGAAGACCTCGTCGCCGAGGCGCACTTCAGGGTGTGGCGCAGGCTGTCCGCCGGGCACGAGATCGAGAACGTACCGGCGTACCTCATGACGACGGTGAAGCACCTCGCCACGGCCGCGGGGAGCGCCGCACGCGAGACACCGCACGATCCGCAGACCGACGAACGGGCCGGCGCGGACCCTGTGCACGTCCAGGGCCACGGGAGCGACCCGGCCGAGCAGGTGTCCTCAACCGACCTGCTGGTACGGGTACTTGAGCAGTTGCCCGAGCGCTGGGTGAAGGCGCTGTGGCTGGCCGAGGCGGAGGGCCTGCCGCTGGCCGCGATCGGCCCCCAGCTCGGCACCAAGCAGGGCGCCACGGCCGTACTGCTGCACCGTGCGCGCGAGGGCATGCGGCAGGCGTTCCTGCGCGAGCAGACCGGCGCCCCGGACGATCCCGCGTGCCAGGTCCACTGGGCCCGTATGCCCGCGTACGTGCGCGGCGGCGCCACCGAGCGGCAGTCCGAACGGCTCCTCGGCCACGTCGACGCGTGCGACGACTGCCGCGCCCGCCTCGCGGCCCTGATGCGCGCCAACGACCGGCTGCCCGCACTCGTCGCACCGGCCCTGCTCGTGTTCGTCCTCGGCGGCACCGGCAAGTTCCTGCTCGCCGCGTTCGGAGCGGGTTCCGCGGGCGCCGCCGCGGCCGCCGGTGGTCATGGTGCCGGGTTCCTGCACGGCGTACGGCACGTGGCAGTCGGCGCTTCCAAGACGCAGATGGCGGCCGCCGTCGGTACGGCCGTGGCGGGCGCCGTCGCGGTCTGCGTCCTCCTCGGCGGCACCGACGCCACGGAGATCCCGGTCGCGAAGGGCCCGGTGGCCGAAGTCCCGGTCACCCAGGCACCGGTGGCCTCCCAGCCGCGCACGGGGAAGCCCTCGAAGACAAAGGGCGACCGCGGTGGTTCTACGGCACCTGCGGCGGACGGGTCCATAAGTGACCTGCCTCCGGCCGTACTTGGCGGCACCGGAGGCAGGTCGAGCGTGACACCGGTGGGAGGGGGCGGCGGAACTCCGGTTCCTACGGCGCCTGTTGAGCCGCCGCCGGTGACCACCGAGCCGGTTCCCGCTCCGCCGGTGACCACGGAACCGGAGCCGGAGCCGACGCCCACACCGCCGGTGACCGCGAAGCCGGATCCCGAGCCGCCGGTCGTCACGGAACCCACGCCCACCGACCCGACGCCCGTCGACCCGACGCCCACGGAGCCAACTCCCGTGCCGCCCAAGACCGATGACCCGAAGCCGGACCCCGTCACCACCCCGGATCCCACGACCCCGTCCGAACCCTCGACGTCACCCACACCCGAACCGTCCACCCCGGCCGGCGACCAGCCCTGTGCGGACGGGGGCGGAGCCGGAGGCCGGGACGGGGACCGGGGCGGAGAGCAGGGTGGATCAGCCGATGGCGTAGGCGCGGTAGACGGTCTCCACTGACGTGCCGCCGGCGGAGTCGGTCACCTGGGAGCGCAAGGCGACCGCGCCGGAGGCCGGGTTGTGCACGGAGGCCTTCCAGGACGTGCCGGAGCGGGTGACGGAGGCGGCCTTCCAGGTCTTGCCGCCGTCCGAAGACGCCCAGACCTTCAGGGACTTGACCGTCGACTTGGTGAACTTGACGTCGGGGCCCTGGGATCCGCGGCCCGCACCGACCGTGACCGAGGTGGTGCTGTTCGCCTTCGCCCGGTTGCGGCTGTCGAGACCGGCGGGCAGGAAGCGGGTCATGAAGACGGGGGCGACGACCGACTTGGCGGGGTCGGCCTTGAACCGCCAGTCCAGGGTGACGCGCGACGACAGCATGCCGGACGGGAAGGTGATGCCCGGGCGGTAGCGGTGGGCGTCCACGGTCAGCCGGTACGTGCCGGCCGAGTGGATGCGGGCGGTGAAGTCGGCGTCGCCGTCACCCCAGTTGGTCAGGGTCTGTTTCTTGACGGTGGTGCTCCCCTTGTACAGGACCACCGTCTCCTTAGTCGGGTCGGTGCCGCTCGTGCCCACGTCGGGGTCGCCGATCAGCGCGTCCGGGATGAACTCCACGGACTTCTGCCGGACATGGGGCAGATAGTGCAGCGGACTCCACACGGCACGCCCGAAGGACTGGGTGAAACTCTGCCCCGCCGCCAGCGTCCGCACCGCCGGGAAACCGCCGCCGATGTGGTCGCCGTCGTTCGCGAAGATGTCGTCGCGCGACTGCCAACTCCCGGGCGTCACATGGGCGGTGGCGGTGTAGGGCGCGTTGTCGTCGCGCACCTGCGCCATCAGGTCGGTCGTGCAGTTGTCGGTCTTGGGCGTGGCCTGGAGCGCGACGTCGTGCTGGTTCGCCATCTGCGTCCCGCCGCGCACGGAGAAGCGCATCGTCGCCAGCTTCGACCGCTTGAACGCCCCTCCGGGCGCGGCCGGGATGCCGGTCGTGTTCTTCACCGCGACATAGCTGTCGTTCCCCGACCACTGCGCCAGGTACCCGAACTGGAGCAGCTTGGAGGAGTTGGGGATGGCGTAGAGGGACCCGGCGTAGTTCCAGCCGCCCGCGCTGAAGGCGGAGGGCATGCCGGTGCCGGCGGCGCACACCTGCGCGCTGATCCGGGCCGGCTCGGTCACATCGGCCGGGGTGTCGAGGGACACCTTGACCGTCTTGCCCTTACGGGCGTCCAGCGTCAGGGACTTGGCCCCCGACACCGTCACGACCTGCGCGCCGATGGTGTCGGTGCCCAGACCGTCGGTGGCGCTCTCGTAGATGTCGGTCATCGCGAGATACCTGCCCGCCGGCAGGCTCAGCCGCTTGCCCGACTTGACGGTTCGCGTCTCACCCGACGACGCGTTGACGACGGTCACCGTCGTCGCCACCTTCGCGCCGTGCCGCCCCAGCGTGGTGACGGTCAACGAGCCCGACGCCGCCTGCGCGGACGCGGCGGGCACGAGCAACGGCCCCGCGAGCGCGGCCACACCGACGAACGCGAGCGATGCGAGCGGTGTGCGTCTTGTCCGTCGTACGGACAAGCTTCCCCCTGTGGACATGGTTCCCCTCCGAGCCCCGAACCCTGAATCCCAACCCCCCGAAACCGGCTCATCGTAGCTGTGTCGCGGGCGAGTTCGATCACCGCCCCGCCACCAGGCGGCAGGCCTCCACGTACGCCCGGACCAGCGGCCGCACACCGTTCTCGCGCCGCCAGGCGAGGGCGTAACGGCTCGGCGAAACGCCGTGCACCGGGCGGGTGACGACACCGCCGAGGGTGATCAGACGGGCGTTGCCCGTGGCCACCAGGCAGACGCCCAGACCGGCGGACAGCGCCTCGTACGTCTCCTCCGTGCTCGCGATCTCCGCGCCGATGCGCGGTAGTTGGCCGCCTCGTTCGTCGAGGGCGAGCCAGTGGTCGCGCAGGGGGCCCGCGTCGGGCGGCAGGGCGAGGAACGGCTCGTCGACGAGGTCCGCGAAGTCGACCTCGGCGCGGGCGGCCAGCGGATGCGAGTCCGGAAGCGCGACCAGGCGGGGTTCCTCGGCGACCACCGTCCAGCCGTAACGCTCCGCGTCGGGCAGCGGCAGCCAGACGAACGCCACGTCCGCGTCGCCGTCCGCGAGACCGGCCGTCGGGTCGTCCCAACTGACCTGCCGCAGCCGTACGGTGGCCTCCGGACGCGCCGCCGTGAAGCGCGAGCGGATCGCGGGCAGCAGGCCGCCCCGGCCGGGGCTGGTGCTCATGCCGACCACCAGGGTGCCGCGTTCGGCCGCGTCGACCTCCGCCAGCGCGGACGCGCCCTCCGCCCAGACGGCCAGGACCCGCTCGGCGTACGGCAGTAGGGCCGCGCCCGCCGGGGTGAGCGCGACGCCCTGCCGGTCGCGGTGGAACAACTCGGCGCCCAACTGCCTCTCCAGCGCCCGGATCTGCTTGCTGAGGGCGGGCTGCGAGACGTACAGCCTCTCGGCCGCGCGCGTGAAGTGGAGCTCCTCGGCGACCGCGACGAAGTAACGCAGGTCCCGTACGTGGACGTCGGTCGTCATGGCCAACGGTTATCAGGGCGGGTCTTGGACGGGCAACCGGCTTTCCCCGCAGGGTGGTTGGTGACGGAAGCACGTGAACTCACCGCGAACCCTGGAGTCTTCATGAACAAGGTGTGGCTGGTCACCGGCGCGAGCAGCGGGTTCGGGCGGGCGATCGCCGAGGCCGCGCTCGCCGCAGGTGACGTGGTCGTGGGTGCGGCCCGGCGGACCGAGGGGCTGGACGATCTCGTCGCCGCCCGGCCCGACCAGATGGAGACGCTGCGTCTGGACGTCACCGACACCGGGGCCGCCGAGGCAGCCGTACGGGATGTGGTGGCGCGGCACGGGCGGATCGACGTGCTCGTCAACAACGCGGGCCGTACGCATGTCGGTGCCTTCGAGGAGACCACCGAGCGGGAGTTGCGGGACCTGTTCGACCTGCATGTCTTCGGGCCGGCGGCCCTCACGCGCGCGGTGCTGCCGTTCATGCGGGAGCGGCGCTCCGGGGCGATCGTGCAGATGAGCAGCATGGGCGGGCAGATGTCCTTCGCGGGCTTCTCGGCGTACAGCGGAACGAAGTTCGCCCTGGAAGGACTGTCCGAGGGGCTCGCGGACGAGGTCGCCGAGTACGGCATCAAGGTGCTGATCGTCGAGCCGGGCGCCTTCCGGACCGCGCTGTTCGACACGAGCCGGGCCGGGGTCAGCGCCGACAGCGGTGTGTACGCCAAGGTGAGCGCGACCCGCGGCGCCGTCGACGGCGGTGACGGCGTCCAGCCCGGCGACCCCGCGAAGGCGGCGGCCCTCATCCTCGCCGCCCTGGACGCCGAGGCCACCCCGCTGCACCTGCCGCTGGGTGACGACGCGGTTGACGCCGTGCTCGGGCACCTCGACCAGGTGCGCGGTGACATCGCGGCCTGGGAGAAGCGGACCCGGGCCACGGGGTTCGACGCCTGAGGGCGGGCTGAGAAGTCGGGCCCGCTCCCGTTGTCAGTGGCGCGTGCCACGATGGATGCACACCGGGACGAATGGGGAGCGGGGGGTGACATGGAGGGCGAGTTTCCGCGGGCCGGGCGGCGGGCCAGGGAGCTGTGTGCGCGGGGCACGCGGCTCTACGACGTGGCGCGCGCCCTGCGTGAGGACCACACCCGCGCCCTCGACACCGTCCGCTCCGCGCTGGAGCCGCTGCGGGCCGAACTCGTCGCGCAGGAGCTGGAGTCCATCCCCGTCGCCCGCCTGAAGGACGTCACCGAGGGGCGGCTGCGGCTCGGGGCCGTGGAGGCGGCGGGACTGACCTCCGTGCGCGCGGTGCACGAGGCGAGCCGGTACGAGCTGCGGCAGCTGCCCGGCGTAGGACAGCAGACCGCCGACCGGGCCCTCGCGGCGGCCCGGCAGATCGCGCGGGCCGTCGCGGAGACCGTCTCCGTCCGCATCGACGTCGATCACCCGGAACCGCGCACCACCGCCCTGGTCATCGCCCTGCAACGACTCGTCGAGGCCGGACCCGAGCTGCGCCGCGCCCTGGACGCCGCGACCCGGCTCGACGAGCGGCTCGGCGCGCTGCTGCCCGTGGCCCGGCCCGCCAGCAGCAGGCTGCTGATGGCACTCGCCGGTCGGCGCAGGCGCGACGGCGCGCTCGCCGCGGTCGCCGAACTGCGCGAGCTGGTCGCCGACGCGGCCGCCAAGGACGTACGGCTGCTGATCGCCCAGGCCTCCACCGACCTGCTGCGCCCGCCGGTCTCCGACATCGAGGCGTGGGTCGACTTCGAGCTGCGCTCCGCCGAGTACTACAGCCAGCTCGCCGAGGTCGACGGGCAGCAGCCGGACCTCGCGGCGAGCGAGGGTTTCCTTCCGTCGGAGCTGGCCGAGCGCGTGCACGCGCAGCCGCTGGACGACACCCATCGCCGGGTCTCGCTGCGCGGATACCAGTCCTTCGGGGCGCGGTTCGCTCTCGCCCAACGCCGGGTCGTCCTCGGGGATGAGATGGGGCTCGGCAAGACCGTCCAGGCCATCGCCGCACTCGCCCATCTCGCGGCCGAGGGGCACAGCCACTTCCTGGTGGTCTGCCCGGCCAGCGTGCTGATCAACTGGACGCGCGAGATCGGCGCCCGCAGCACCCTGCGCGCGCTGCCCGTGCACGGGCCGGACCGGCTCGACGCCTACGGGGAGTGGAGTGAGCGCGGCGGGGTCGCGATCACCACCTTCGACACACTGCACACCTTGCCCGCGCCGGAAGCCGAGTCGTCGGCAGCCAAGTCTCCGAAGGCCATGTCTCCGAAGAGCAAGTCTCCGAAGAGCAAGGTGAAGGCCGAGAAGAGCAAGGTGAGGATCGAGAAGGACAAGGCGCCGACCGGCCCCACCCCGGGCATGCTCGTCGTGGACGAAGCCCACTACGTGAAGAACCCGGACACCCGCCGCACCAAGTCGGTCGCCCTGTGGACCGAGCGCTGCGACCGCGTCCTGTTCCTCACCGGCACGCCCATGGAGAACCACGTCGAGGAGTTCCGCACCCTCGTCCGCCACCTCCGCCCCGACCTGCTGCCGACCGTCCGCAACGGCACGGCGGCGGCCGGACCGCACGCCTTCCGCAAGTCCGTCGCCCCCGCCTATCTCCGCCGCAACCAGGAGGACGTGCTCACCGAACTGCCCGCCCTGGTCCAGGTCGACGAGTGGGTGGAACTCGGCGTCGCCGACCGCGAGGCGTACGACCGCGCGGTCGGCGACGGCAACTTCATGGCGATGCGCCGGGCCGCCTACGCCGACGCCGAGAAGTCCGCGAAACTGCAACGCCTGCGCGAGCTGGTCACCGAGGCCGCGGACAACGGCGTGAAGGTGGTGGTCTTCTCCTACTTCCGGGACGTGCTCGCCGCCGTGGAACAGGCCCTGGAGAAGGGGGTGTTCGGGCCCATCTCCGGAAGCGTCCCGGCCGCCCGCCGACAGCAGCTGGTCGACGACTTCACCCAGGCCCCCGGCCACGCCGTACTCCTCTCCCAGATCGAGGCGGGCGGAGTCGGCCTCAACCTCCAGGCCGCCTCCCTGGTCATCCTCTGCGAACCCCAGGTCAAGCCGACGGTGGAGCACCAGGCCGTGGCCCGCGTCCACCGCATGGGCCAGATACGCACGGTCCAGGTGCACCGCATGCTCGCCACCGACAGCGTGGACGACCGGCTCCTGACCATCCTCAAGAACAAGGACCGCCTCTTCGACCGGTTCGCCCGGCGCAGCGCCCTCGCGGACGCCACCCCGGACGCGATCGACATATCGGACGCGACGCTGGCCCGCACCATCGTGGAGGAGGAACAGCGGCGACTGGCCACGGAGGCCAACTGACCGTGCCCTCAGGGGCGTTCGGCCGTCACGAGCGCACGTCGAGTTCGGCGAGAGCGGCGCCCACACCGCCCCGCACGGTGACGCGGACGTACCGGGCGGCCGTGCCGTCCGGGGCGTGCCACGCGTGCCCGTCCGCCGAGACCTCGACCGTGTACGACTCCGGCTGCTTCGTCCACGTGGGGCGGACGGTCCCGACGCGCACCGGCCGCCCCAGGTCGACGGTGAGAGCGGCACGGTCGGTGGCCGGGGACCAGGCGGTCGCGGGGCTGCCGTCCACGGCCGCCTCCGGGTAGAGACCGGACTCCGAGGAGGTCGCCGTCGCCGGGCGGCAGCGGGCCAGGTCGGTGGTGGGGGTGAGGTCCGGGCGCCGGGTCCTGAGGGTGACCGTGCCGGAGAGGGTGCGGCGCCCCTCGGGAGTGTCCAGCGAGAAGGGCGCGCCCGTCCGCAGCCGTACGGTCGTCGTCTCCGGACCGATGGCGATGTCGTACGTACGACCGCGCCAGCGGAGCCCCGACAGGCGTACGCCCTGCGAGAGTTGGGGCGGCAGGGTCGGGTCGAGGTGGAGGGCGTCGGGGCGCAGGCGCAGTCCGGTCAGGCCGTGGGTGAAGACCTGGAGGAAGCCGCCCTTGCCGGTGAGGAAGTCCTGCGCGGGGGAGCCCGCGAGGGGGTCGGACGCGCCCGCCTTGTCGCCGCGCGACTCGGAGAAGAGGGCGAACGGCCCGCGCGCGAAGGGCTGGTAGGCCCGCCGCAGGAAGGTGTACGCGGCACAGCCCGGCTCGCCGATCGCCGCCGCGTCGATCGCGTGGACGGCGTCGGTCATGGCGGGGCCGTCCGGGTCGGTGCGCTGCGCGTAGTAGTCGAGGGTGGCGGCCGCGGCACCGGCCGGCATGGGCCACTCCAGCGGGTAGATCAGCAGCACGGTGTCGGCCTGCTTGATCTGGGAGCCGCCGTAGCCGTCGTACTGGAGGAAGATCCTGCGCTTCGGGTCGTAGGGGATGCGCAGGCGGTTCGCGACGGTGAGCCAGTCGGCGGGGGCGTCGGTGCCCAGGGCGTGGGCCGCGTCGGTCGCGGCGCGCAGCGCGGTGGCGGCGACGGCGTTGGTGTAGACGCCGTCGTCGACGCCGTTGCTGTACTCGTCGGGTCCGGCGACCTCCTTGACGGAGTACGAGCCGTCGGAGTTCTTCGTGGCCCGCGAAGTCCAGTACTGGGCAAGGCCGTTGAGGAGAGGCCAGCCGCGGGTGCGGAGCCAGGTGCGGTCGCCGGTGGCGAGGTAGTACTGCCAGGCGGCGAGGGCGATGTCGCCCTGGAGATGGTTCTGGGTGACGCAGTGCGGCGGCTGCCAGCTCTGGCACTCGCTCCACAGCCGGCCGTGACTCGCGCTCGTCCACGGGAAGAACAGGCCCTTCACCGCGGTCTTCGCGGCGTTCTCGGCGGCGGCCGTGCGGGTGCGGTAGCGGTATTCGAGCACCGGGCGGGCGAGGTCGGGACGGGTCGCGAGCAGCGAGGGGAACATCCAGGTCTCGGCGTCCCAGAAGACCATGCCGGCGTAGTTGTCGCTGGTCAGACCGGCGGGCGCGATGCTGTTCCGGGCACCGGGGCGCAGCGCGGACAACAGCCCGTACTGGGCGGAACGGGCCCAGAGTTGGAGGTCCGGATGCCCCGGAACCTCGATGTCGGACGACCACAACGCCCGCCACGCGGCGGTGTGCGAGGCGAGCAGCGCATCCCACCCGCGTCCTGCGGCCCGCCCGGCGGCGTCCTGGGCGGCGGAACGGGGATCGTGGGAGGTGAGGGAGGTGTCGACGCCGACGTACTTGGTGGCGGTGAAGGTACGACCGGAGCGGACGGGAAGGACGGTGGACTGACTGGCACTCAACTCACCCTGTTTACGGGGCTGTTGGGCACGCCGCCCGGGCGCATCCAGCACGGACGCGACGGCACCGTCGACACCCGTCCCCTCCGTGCGGAACGCCACGCCGATCGTGCGGTCGCCGACCCGGCCGCCGTCGGTCTGCGTGACACGGCGGGCGCCGCGGCCGTCGAGGCGGTCGGTGAGGGTGAGTTCGCCGTCCCAGTGCGGGGTCACGCGCAGGCGTACGGCGCCGGTGTGCGGGGTGTCGCGGGCGGCGAGGACGTCGTAGACGAGGTCGGTGCGGCGGTCGTCCGTGGTGGTCCAGGTCAGGGACGTACGGACGTACCCGCAGCGGAGGTTGAGGGTCTGGCGGTAGTGCGTGACCCGGCCGGTGTCGCTGCCGCCGTAGGTCTCGGCGCCCGCCGTGACGTCGAGGCCGGTCCAGTTCGGGAGCGCGGCGAGGGCCTCGCGGCCGGCCGTGTTCGCGGGGCCACGGGCGTAGAGGCCGGAGACGAACGCGCCGTCGTAGCGCGGGGTGTAGAGCGGCCAGCCGGTCTTCTCACCGGACGCGGCGTAGCCCGCGCCGGCGGGCGGCACGCGGGTACCGAGGTAGCCGTTGCCGACGTACGGGTGGTACGTGTCGGCCGGGTCGATCCGGGTGGCGGCCAGCACCGCGAACTGCGGGGAGGTGGTCTCCTCGGAGACCATGGTGTTCCACAGCAGATAGTGCGCCTGCTGCAGTCGCCGGGCGAGGTGCCCGGGATGGGTGGTGAGGTCCACCGCGGCCATGTGCC
>NZ_JBLTJC010000201.1:0-18775 GCF_048158785.1 Streptomyces colwelliae
CGGTCGTGACCCCCTTCCACATGCGCCCGGACCTCAAGGTCCGCAGCGTCCCGCTGGAGCGGATCGCCGAGTCGGGGCGGCGGGCACACCGGGGAGGTGGCGACGACGGTGTTGTTGCCGCAGGTCGTGGACGCGGTGGACATACCGGTCGTGGCGGCCGGCGGGTTCTTCGACGGGCGGGGGCTGGTCGCGGCGCTGGCCTACGGGGCGGCGGGTGTCGCGATGGGCACCCGGTTCCTCCTCACCTCGGACTCGACGGTCCCGGACGCGGTGAAGGCGGCCTATCTGGCGGCGACGGTCAAGGACGTGACCGTCACGCGGGCGGTCGACGGCCTGCCGCACCGCATGCTCCGTACGGAGCTGGTCGACGCCTTGGAGAGCTCCGGCCGTACGAGAACCCTGTTCCAGGCCGTGCGCCGGGCGGCGGGTTTCCGGCGGCTGTCCGGTCTGACCTGGCGGCGGATGATCCGCGACGGCCTCGCCATGAAGCACGGCAAGGAGCTGACCTGGAGCCAGGTCCTGCTCGCCGCGAACTCGCCGATGCTGCTCAAGGCGTCGATGGTGGACGGGCGGACGGATCTCGGGGTGATGGCCTCCGGGCAGGTCGCCGGACTGATCGACGACCTGCCGTCGTGCGCGGAGTTGGTGCAGCGGGTGATGAAGCAGGCCGACGAGGTGCTGTGGACGCTGGTCCGGGCCGACGCCTGAACCGGCCCCGGACCGCCCGGGCCGGTCAGAGCCGTTCGATGATCGTCACGTTGGCCTGGCCGCCGCCCTCGCACATGGTCTGGAGGCCGAACCGGCCGCCGGTGCGCTCCAGTTCGTGCAGGAGCGTGGTCATCAGCTTGACGCCGGTCGCGCCGAGCGGGTGGCCGAGGGCGATCGCGCCGCCGTTGACGTTGACCTTCTCCGGGTCCGCGCCCGTCTCCTTCAGCCAGGCCAGGACGACGGGCGCGAAAGCCTCGTTGATCTCGACGAGGTCGATGGCGTCGATGGAGAGGCCGGTCTTCTTCAGGGCGTGGGCGGTGGCCGGGATGGGGGCCGAGAGCATACGGATCGGGTCCTCGCCCCGGACGGAGAGGTGGTGGACGCGGGCGCGGGGCGTCAACCCGTGTTCCCGTACGGCCCGTTCCGAGGCGAGCAGCATCGCCGCCGCGCCGTCGGAGACCTGGGAGGAGCAGGCGGCGGTGATGGTGCCGCCGGCGACGACAGGTTTCAGGCCGGCCATCTTCTCCAGCGAGGTGTCCCGCCGCGGCCCCTCGTCGACGCCGACCGCGCCGTACGCCACCGTCTCCCGTGCGAAGCGGCCCTCGTCGATGGCGCGCAGGGCCCGCCGGTGCGAGCGGAGCGCGAACTCCTCCTGGTCCTGCCTGCTGATCCCCCACTTCGCGGCGATCATCTCGGCCCCGGCGAACTGGTTGACGGGCCGCGTCCCGTACCGCGCGCGCCAGCCCTCGCTGCCCGCGAAGGGGCCGTCCGTGAGGCCGAGCGGTTCGGCGGCCTGGCGGGAGGCGAAGG
The DNA here is from genome assembly GCF_048158785.1 of Streptomyces colwelliae. Classification (NCBI taxonomy): domain Bacteria; kingdom Bacillati; phylum Actinomycetota; class Actinomycetes; order Kitasatosporales; family Streptomycetaceae; genus Streptomyces; species Streptomyces colwelliae. The sequence continues at coordinate 1,519 of NZ_JBLTJC010000201.1, forward strand.
CGATGGGGATGAGGGACATGTTCTGGACGCCCCCGGCGACCACCAGGTCCTGGGTGCCGGACAGCACGCCCTGCGCCGCGAAGTGCACGGCCTGCTGCGAGGACCCGCACTGCCGGTCCACCGTCACGCCCGGCACCTCCTCGGGCAGCCCGGCCGCCAGCCAGGCGGTCCGCGCGATGTCCCCGGCCTGCGGCCCCACCGCGTCCAGACACCCGAAGACGACGTCCTCCACGGCGGCGGGATCGATCCCCGAGCGCGCGACCAGTTCCTTCAGCACATGCGCGCCGAGGTCGGCGGGATGCACCCCGCTGAGCCCTCCCCCGCGCCGCCCGACGGGCGTACGGACCGCTTCGACGATGTAGGCCTCGGCCATGTCAACTCCCCATACAGACCCATGAGTTACGTGCGTACGGCGATCCCGTCCAGCACCATCGACAGGTACTGCCGGGCGATCTCCTCGGCGCTGTGCTGTCCGCCCGGCCGGTACCAGGACGCGGCGACCCACACCGTGTCCCGGACGAACCGATAGGTGAGCCGGACGTCGAGGTCGGCCCGGAAGACCTGGGCGGCGACCCCGCGCTCCAGCGTGGACAGCCACGCCTTCTCGAACTTGCGCTGCGACTCGGCGAGGAACGCGAACCGCTCCTGCGCGACCAGCTGCTTGCTCTCCTTCTGGTAGATCGCGACGGCGGCGCGGTGCCGGTCGATCTCCCGGAACGACTCGGTGACCAGGGCCCGCAGCGTCTCGCGCGGGTCCAACTCGGCTTCCAGGACGGTGTCGTAGCCGCCCCACAGCTCGTCGAGGAAGGTCCGCAGGATCTCCTCCAGCATCGATTCCTTGGAGTCGAAGTGGTAGTAGAGGCTGCCCGCGAGCATGCCCGCGTGGTCGGCGATCTTCCGGACGGTGGTGGCGTTGTACCCCTGCTCGGCGAAGACCTCGGCCGCCGTGTCGAGGAGTTCACGACGGCGGGCCGGAGCGGCGGTCACCGGGGGCTTCTTCTTGGTCGGCACGGGACCATTGTCGCGCCCCGGCCCCGGCGGCCTCCCGCGCGTCCCCGCGCGCCGCTACGCATGCTGGCTGCTCACGGAGACGGTCTCGCCGGTCATGTACGAGGAGTAGTCCGAGGCCAGGAACACGATCACGTTGGCCACCTCCCAGGGCTCCGCGTACCGCCCGAAGGCCTCGCGCGCGGTGAGTTCGGCCAGCAGCTCGGGCGTTGTCACCTTCACCAGGTGCGGGTGCATGGCGAGGCTCGGGGAGACCGCGTTGATCCGCACCCCGTACTCGGCGGCCTCGATCGCCGCGCACCGGGTCAGCGCCATCACGCCCGCCTTGGCCGCCGCGTAGTGCGCCTGTCCGGCCTGGGCTCGCCAGCCGACGACGGAGGCGTTGTTGACGATCACCCCGCCGCCGGTCCCGCGCATCGCGCGCAGGGCGGCCCGGGTGCAGCGGAAGGTGCCGTTCAAGGTCACGTCCAGCACCTTCGACCACTGCTCGTCGGTCATGTCGACGAGGTCCGAAGTGCCGCCCAGGCCCGCGTTGTTGACGACGACGTCGAGGCGTCCGTGCGCGGCGACGGCCGTGTCGAACAGGGCCCGCACCTGCGCCTCGTCGGTGACGTCGCACGGCAGCGCGGCCACCGCCTCCGACCCGAACTCCCCGGCCAGCTCGGCCTCGTACTCCTTGAGCCGCCGCGCGTGCGCGTCGCTGATCAGCACGCGCGCACCCTCCTGGAGGAAGCGGCGCGCGGTGGCGCCGCCGATGCCCGCGCCGGCGGCGGCGGTGACGACGGCGGTGCGCCCCTTCAGCAGCCCGTGCCCGGGGACGTATGCCGGACTCTCGACGCCTGTCATGGGCCCACGCTAACCTACCAAACACTTGTTAGGGAAGGACTGTTGGGGAAGGACGGCCGCGATGGACCTCGACTTCACTCCTGCCCAGGAGGCGTTCCGCGCCGAGGCCCGCGCCTGGCTGCGCGCGCATGTGCCGGCCGTGCCGCTCCCCTCCCTGGAGACCGAGGAGGGCTTCGCCGCGCATCGCCTGTGGGAGGCCCAACTCGCCGCGGACCGTTGGTCGGTGGTGTCCTGGCCGGAGGAGTACGGCGGCCGGGGTGTGGACATCGTGCGGTGGCTGGTCTTCGAGGAGGAGTACTACGCGGCGGGCGCGCCGGGCCGGGTCGGTCAGAACGGCATCAACCTGCTGGCCCCGACGCTCTTCGACCACGGCACGCAGGAGCAACGCGCGCGCGTGCTGCCGTCGATGGCGACCGGTGAGGTGGTGTGGGCGCAGGCGTGGTCGGAGCCGGAGGCGGGTTCGGACCTGGCGTCGCTGACCTCGCGGGCGGTGCGCACGGGCGGGGGCTGGCTGCTGAGCGGCCAGAAGACGTGGTCGTCGCGCGCGGCCTTCGCGGACCGCGCGTTCGGCCTGTTCCGCAGCGAGCCGGACACCCTGAAGCCCCAACAGGGCCTGACCTACCTGATGTTCGACCTGCGCGCGCCCGGTGTCACGGTCCGCCCGATCGGCCGCCTCGACGGAAAACCGGCCTTCGCTGAGCTGTTCCTGGACGAGGTGTTCGTCCCCGACGAGGACGTGATCGGCGAGCCGGGCCAGGGCTGGCGGGTCGCCATGTCGACCGCGGGCAACGAACGCGGACTCACCCTCCGCTCCCCCGGCCGCTTCCTCGCCTCCGCCGACCGCCTCCTCAACCTCTGGCAGGCGCACGGCAGTTCACTCACAACCAGGGACCAGGTGGCCGACGCCGTGATCGGCGCCCGCGCCTACCAGCTCTTCACCTACGCCAACGCGTCCCGTTTCCTCGACGGCGAGTCCATCGGCCCGGAGTCCAGCCTGAACAAGGTCTTCTGGTCCGAGTACGACATCGCCCTGCACGAGACAGCCCTAGAACTGCTCGGCGAGGAGGGTGAGTTGGCGGACACGGACTGGTCCGAGGGGTATGTCTTCTCCCTCGCGGGCCCCATCTACGCCGGTACGAACGAGATCCAGCGCGACATCATCGCCGAGCGCCTGCTCGGCCTGCCGAAGGGACGCCGCTGATGCGCTTCCTCCTCGACCCCGAACAGCGGGCGTTCGCCGACTCGTTGGACGCGATGCTGACGGCGGCGGACACTCCGTCGGTCGTACGGGCGTGGAGTCGCGGCGAGCATGCGAGCGGACGCGCGCTGTGGCGCCGTGTCGCCGGGGCGGGGGTGTTCGCACTGGCGGTACCGGAGGCGTACGAGGGGCTGGGACCCCGACCGGTCGAACTCGCCGTGGCGTTCGTGGAGTTGGGGCGGCACGCGGTTCCGGGGCCGCTGGTGGAGACGGTCGCGGCGGCGGCGTTGCTGACCGCCCTGGACGACTCGGCTCCGGCCAAGCGGCTGTTGCCCGCGCTGGCCTCCGGCGAGTCGACGGCAACGCTGGCGACAGGTCGGTACGCGCTCGACGCGGACATGGCGGATGTACGGCTGACAGCCCGGGCGGCGCGGGGTCCGGCGGGACGGGCCGCGGGAGAGACGGGCGTAGGGCCCGAGGCGTCGGGCGAGTCGGCGTCCCGCGCAGTGGAGTCGGCGCCCACGGCGGGCGGGTCGGCGGCGGAGTCGCGGCCCACCGCGCTGTCCGCCGACACGCGCCCGGCGACCGAGTTGCGGCTGACGCCCCCGCCCGGCGGCACACTCCCGGCGGCCGGGCCGCACGCGTCCCTCGACCCCGCCCGCCGCCTCTTCCGCGCCCCCACCGGGGGTGAACTCCTCGCCGTCGGCCCGCAGGTGACCGCCGCCGTCGCCCACGCCCTCACCTGGGCCCGCCTGGCCACCGCAGCCCAAGCCCTCGGTGTCGGACTCGCGTTGCTCGACAGGACGGTCACCTACGTGAAGCAGCGCACCCAATTCGGTGTGCCCGTCGGCTCGTTCCAGGCGGTCAAGCATCAACTGGCCGACGCGAAGATCGCGTTGGAGTTCGCGCGTCCCCTGCTCTTCGGCGCCGCGCTCACCATGACGGAGTCGGACGTGGCGGCCGCCAAGGTCACGGCGTGCGAGGCGGCGTACAGGGCCGCCCGCACGGCGCTTCAACTGCACGGCGCGATCGGCTACACCGCGGAGTACGACCTGTCGCTGTGGCTGACCAAGGCCCGTGCCCTGCGCACGAGTTGGGGCAGCCCGGGCGAATGCCGGGCCGCCGTACTCGGTGTTCCCAATGACGTCGTCAGTGGTGGTGGTCGCCGCTCGTGAGTTCCTTGTACTCCTCCGCCGTCGGCTTCGGGATGCGGGCCTCGTCCCCGAACATCGCCTTGGCGAGGCGGGCCCGTACCCGCTGCCCGCCCTTGACCTGCCGCTCGACACCGTTCGCGTCGACGAGCGGGCCGATCGCGTACGGCGGTTCCTGCTCGTGCTGGGTGAGCCTGAACCGCTCGTCCGGGGTGAGGGGTTCGTGGACCTCGACGTACTCGCCGTGCGGCAGCATCTTGATGAGTCCGGACTCGCGGCCGTGCAACACCTTGTCCCGGTCCCGGCGTTGGAGCCCGAGGCAGACCCGTTTGGTGATCAGGAACGCGACGACCGGCATGACGAAGAAGGAGATCCGTACGAACCAGGTGATCGCGTTGATCGACAGTTGTAGATGGGTGGCCACGACGTCGTTGCCGCCGCCGATCAGCAGCACCGCGTACAGGCTCAGCCAGGCCACCCCGAGCCCGGTGCGGACGGGCATGTTGCGCGGCCGGTCCAGGATGTGGTGTTCGCGTTTGTCGCCGGTGATCCAGGCCTCGATGAACGGATAGGCGCCGATGGCGGCGAGGATCAGCGGGAAGAGCGTGAAGGGGATGAAGACGCCCAATTCCAGTGTGTGGCCCCAGGCGTTGATCTCCCATCCCGGCATCACCCGGATCAGCCCCTCGGAGAAACCGAGATACCAGTCGGGCTGGGCGCCGGTCGTCACCAGGTCCGGCCGGTACGGTCCGAAGGCCCACACGGGGTTGATGCTGGCGATCCCGCCCATGATGGTGAGCACCCCGAAGACGAGGAAGAAGAAGCCGCCCGCCTTGGCCATGTAGACGGGCAGGAAGGGCATGCCGACGACGCTCTTCTGGTCCCGTCCGGGCCCGGGGTACTGCGTGTGCTTGTGGTAGAAGACCAGGATCAGATGCGCGACCACCAGGCCCAGCATGATCCCCGGCAGCAGCAGGACATGGATCGGGAAGAGCCGCGAGATGATGTCGTGCCCCGGGAACTCCCCGCCGAACAGGAACATCGACATGTACGTGCCGACGATCGGCACGGACAGGATCGCGCCGTCCGCGAAGCGGATGCCGGTGCCGGACAGCAGGTCGTCGGGGAGCGAGTAACCGGTCAGCCCGGTGATGATGCCGAGGAACAACAGGGTCCAGCCGAACACCCAGTTGATCTCGCGCGGCTTGCGGTACGCGCCGGTGAAGAACACCCGCATCATGTGGATGAGCATGCCGGCGATGAAGACGACGGCCGCCCAGTGGTGGATCTGCCGGATCAGCAGCCCGCCGCGCACGTCGAAGCTGATGTCGAGCGTGGACTCGAACGCCCGGGTCATCGGGATGCCGTTCAACGGCGCGTAGGAACCGTGGTAGATGACCTCGACGCCGCTGGGCTCGAAGAACAGGGTGAGATAGATGCCGGTGAGGATCAGGATGAGGAAGCTGTAGAGGCAGATCTCGCCCAGCATGAAGGACCAGTGGTCCGGGAAGACCTTGCGCATATTGGACTTGGCGATCGCGTACAGCCCGAGCCGTCCGTCCGCCCAGTCGGCGAGCTTCTCCCCTTTGCCGGCCGCGTCCGGCCGCCCGGCACCCACCGCTCCGTTCACCGATCGTGTGCCGTCCATACGTTGGCCGCCCTCCCGTCGGATCACCCCACAGGGTGCCACGAGGTCCCGGCTAAGCCAACGGTGCGTCAGCAGACAATGACAGCCCGATCACGGCGGTGCGCCCCCGGGCGTGCAGCACCGCTTCCTCATCACCACCCAACTGCACGGCGTCATAAGGCCCGAGGGTCAGTCCGGCCACCTCGGCGGTCCCGTCGAGCGCCACGACCAGGGCATCCGCGCGCAGGCGCAATCGCCCCCGGACGACGGCGACCGTGGGGGCCGTAGCGCCCGCGCCCCTGCGCCACATGACGTTGAGGTTGACGACGGGCCCGTCCAGCAACCGGCAATCGGTCGGTACGTCGCCCCTGAAGTCCCTTGGAACGTAACGGGTGTTGACGATCTGCCGTTCACCGCCGACGGCGAGGTCCATACCCGCGCCCTCGACCACGGTCAGGGTCCGGTCGACGTCGGGGAAGGCGGAGAACGGCCCGTCCGCCGCGACCTCGGCGAGACTCACCCGCCACGCGAAGTCGTCCATGCGCGCACCCTCGGGCCAGGCGGCGATCTCCCGTGTCACACCGCCACCGTTCTTCCAGGGCACGGCAGTTCGCGCCGAGGCGGGCAGGAACCGGATCACTGGACGATCCCCTGCTCCTGGGCGGCCGCGAGCCACTGCGGGAACTCGCCCATCAGCCGGTCGTACAGCTCGTCGTCGGACATCTTCCGGGGATCCGAACCGGCCGGGAAGAAACCGGCGTTGTCGATCACCCGCTTCTGCGGAACCGCCAACTCGTCGAGCCTGCGCAGGAATTCGAACTGCTTGCTCCGCGCCTTGCCGAACCCGACGAACTGCCAGAACAGCGGAAGCCCCGCCGCCTTGCACAAGTACCGTTCCGCGGCGGCCTTGTTGCTGGGGCCGCCGTCGGTCTGGAAGACGACGAAGGCCGGGTCTTTCGCGCCGCTGTCGAGGTAGTGGTCGATGACGGCGTCCATGGCCAGGTGGTAGCTGGTCTGCCCCATGTGCCCGAGCCCGGAGACGATGCGCTCGATCCGCCCCCGGTGGTCGTCGAGGGCGATGTCCGTGACGGCGTCGATGTCCGTCGAGAAGAAGACGACCGGCACCGTCCCGTCGTCGTCCAGGTGCGCCGACAACCCGAGCACCCGGTCCGCGAGCGCCTGCACACTGCCGTTCTTGTAATACGGCCTCATGGACCCCGAGTGGTCGACCACGAGATAGACGGCCGCCCGCTGCCCGTCCAGCCCGTGCTTGCGCAGCGAGACCCCGGCGCTCTTGTACAGGCTGACCAGCGCGGGCGCGGTCTCCTCGACCTTGCTGAGCGAGATCGCGGCCACAGGGGCTCCCTTCGCATCACGGCGAAAAGGCCGAGATTACGCCACGCCGGTGGCGCGAGAGCAATGTCCCCCCAACCCCGGAATAAGGGACGTAACCACACCTACCCTGGGCCCATGAAACGCGCCGGCGTCCTGATGCTCGCCGCCGTACCCGTCGTCCTCGCGGCGACGGCCTACGGCTCCTCGTCCACCGCCCACGACGACCCGCGACCCGGGCCGCCCTCGGCCGCGGCGCAGCGGAAAGCACCCGAGGGCCTGGCCGCGCCGGCCATGAAGAACCTCGCCCAGGAGCTCGTGGCCAGCGCCGAGAACTCGACGCTCGACTGGCGCAGCGCGTACGCCTACATCCAGGACATCGGCGACGGACAGGGCTACACGGCGGGCATCATCGGCTTCTGCACCGGCACCCACGACCTGCTCGTCCTGGTCGAGCGCTACACCGCGGCCCACCCCGGCAACGGCCTCGCCCGCTACCTGCCCGCCCTGCGCGAGGTCGACGGCACGGACTCCCACCAGGGCCTGGAACCCGGCTTCCCCGCCGCGTGGCGCGCCGAGGCGAAGATCCCCGCCTTCCAGGCCGCCCAGGACGCGGAGCGCGACCGCATCTACTTCGACCCCGCCGTCAGCGCCGCCAAACGCGACGGCCTGGGTCCGCTCGGCCAGTTCATCTACTACGACGCGATCGTCTTCCACGGCCCGGGCACGGACGGCTTCTACGGCATCCGGGAGCGCGCGACGCGGCTGGCGAAGACCCCGGCGGAGGGCGGCTCCGAGAAGGCGTACCTCAGCACCTTCCTCGACGTCCGCCGCGCCGCCATGCGGGCCAAGCGCCCCGGCATCGACACCACCCGTATCGACACGGCCCAGCGGACGTTCCTGGAGGAGGGGAACCTGGAGCTGCGGACGCCGCTGGTGTGGAAGGTGTACGGCGAGACGTACAAGGTGCCGTAGCGGGACGGGAGTTGGGCCCGGACATACGGCGACGCCCGCCGGGTCCGGTCGGGGACAAGGCAGGCGCCGTCTCGTGCTCCGCACGCCTTTGTGCGGACGTCTTTTGATGAACCGTCAGACGGCGAACCGTCGGACCATGAACCGTCAGACCATCAACGACCGGTCCGTCGGCCGGATCGGCGCAGGCAGTTCGCTCGCGCCGGTCAGGAAGCGGTCGACGCCGCGGGCGGCCGAGCGGCCCTCCGCGATCGCCCACACGATGAGGGACTGGCCGCGGCCCGCGTCACCGGCGACGAAGACGCCGGGGACGTTGGTCTGGAAGTCGGCGTCGCGGGCGATGTTGCCGCGCTCGTCGAGGCCCAGGGCGAACTGGTCGACGAGACCGTTCTCGCGGTCGGGGCCGGTGAACCCCATGGCCAGCGTGACCAGTTGGGCGGGGATCCTGCGCTCCGTGCCCGGCTTCTGGGTCAGCTTGCCCTCGACGAACTCGACCTCGACGAGGTGCAGCCACTGGACGTTGCCGTCCTCGTCGCCCTCGAAGTGGGTGGTGTTGACGGAGTAGACCCGCTCACCGCCCTCCTCGTGCGCACTCGTCACCTTGTACAGCATCGGGAAGGTCGGCCACGGCTGCGCGACCGCGTTCCGCTCGTCACCCGGGCGGGGCATGATCTCCAACTGCGTGACGGAGGCCGCGCCTTGGCGGTGTGCCGTACCGACGCAGTCGGCGCCGGTGTCGCCGCCGCCGATGACGACGACGTGCTTGCCCTCGGCCGAGATCGGGGCGGTGACGTAGTCGCCTTCCTGGACCTTGTTCGAGAGGGGCAGGTACTCCATCGCCTGGTAGACGCCGGTCAACTCCCGTCCGGGGACGGGGAGATCACGCGCGGTGGTGGAGCCGGCGGCGATGACGACCGCGTCGTAGCGCTTGCGGAGGTCGGTGGCCTTGAGGTCGATGCCGATCTCGATGCCGGTGCGGAAGCGGGTGCCCTCCGCGCGCATCTGCTCGATACGGCGGTTGATGTGCCGCTTCTCCATCTTGAACTCGGGGATGCCGTACCGGAGAAGGCCACCGATGCGGTCCGCGCGCTCGTAGACGGCGACGGTGTGGCCCGCCCGCGTGAGCTGCTGCGCGGCGGCGAGGCCCGCCGGGCCCGAGCCGATGACCGCGACGGTCTTGCCGGAGAGGCGCTCGGGAGCCTGCGGGGCGACATCGCCCGTCTCCCACGCCTTGTCGATGATGGAGACCTCGACGTTCTTGATGGTGACCGGCGGCTGGTTGATGCCCAGCACGCAGGCCGCCTCGCACGGCGCGGGGCACAACCGCCCGGTGAACTCAGGGAAGTTGTTCGTCGCGTGCAGACGCTCCGACGCGGCCGTCCAGTCCTCGCGGTAGGCGTAGTCGTTCCACTCGGGGATCAGGTTCCCCAGCGGACAGCCGTTGTGACAGAACGGGATACCGCAGTCCATGCACCGGCTGGCCTGCTGGCCGATGATCGGCAGCAGCGAACCGGGGACGTAGACCTCGTTCCAGTCCTTCAGACGGACGTCCACGGGGCGGGACTTGGCGACCTCGCGCCCGTGGTTCAGAAAGCCCTTCGGGTCAGCCATTGATCGCCGCCTCCATCATCTTCTCGGTGATCTCGGTCTCGGAGAGACCCGCGAGCTCGGCGGCGTCCTTGGCGGCGAGCACTGCCTTGTAGGCACTGGGGATGATCTTGCTGAAGCGCTCCACGGACACGGCCCACTCGGCGAGCAGCTTCTCGGCGACCGTCGAACCGGTCTCCTCGGCGTGCCGGCGCACCACGTCGTGCAGCCACTGCTTGTCGTCCTCGTCCAACTCGTGGACGGCGCCCGCGTTTCCGACATTCACGTTGTCGGGGTTCAGGTCGATCACGTAGGCGATGCCGCCGGACATGCCCGCCGCGAAGTTGCGGCCGGTCTCGCCGAGCACGACCGCCCGGCCGCCGGTCATGTACTCGCAACCGTGGTCGCCCACGCCCTCGGACACGACGGTGGCACCGGAGTTACGGACACAGAACCGCTCACCGGTCCGGCCGCGCAGGAACAGCTCGCCGCCGGTCGCGCCGTAGGCGATGGTGTTGCCCGCGATGGTGGAGAACTCGGCGAGGTGGTCGGCGCCCCGGTCGGGACGGACGATGACCCGGCCGCCCGAAAGGCCCTTGCCCACATAGTCGTTGGCGTCGCCCTCCAGGCGCAGCGTGACACCGCGCGGGAGGAAGGCGCCGAAGGACTGGCCGGCGGAACCGGTGAAGGTGATGTCGATCGTGTCGTCGGGCAGACCCGCCCCGCCGAACTTCTTCGTCACCTCGTGGCCGAGCATCGTGCCGACCGTGCGGTTGATGTTGCGGATCGCGACCTGCGCGCGGACCGGCTGGGCGTCGGTGGCGCTGGACGCGGCGAGGGCGTCGGCGGCGAGCTTGATCAGCTCGTTGTCGAGCGCCTTCTCCAGGCCGTGGTCCTGCTTGATGACCTGGTGGAGGGCGGCGCCGTCCGGGAGTTCGGGCACGTAGAACAGCGGGGCCAGGTCCAGGCCCTGTGCCTTCCAGTGGTCGACGGCGCGCTCGACGTCGAGCGTGCCGGCCTTGCCGACGGCCTCTTCGATGGTGCGGAAGCCCAGCTCGGCGAGGATCTCGCGGACCTCTTCGGCGATGAACTGGAAGAAGTTCACGACGTATTCGGCCTTGCCGGCGAACCGGTCGCGCAGCACCGGGTTCTGGGTGGCGATGCCGACCGGGCAGGTGTCGAGGTGGCAGACGCGCATCATGACGCAGCCGGAGACGACGAGCGGCGCGGTCGCGAAACCGAACTCCTCGGCGCCGAGCAGCGCGGCGATGACGACGTCCCGGCCGGTCTTCAGCTGGCCGTCCGTCTGCACGACGATCCGGTCGCGAAGTCCGTTGAGCAGCAAGGTCTGTTGGGTCTCGGCGAGGCCCAACTCCCAAGGCCCACCGGCGTGCTTGAGCGACGTCAGCGGGGACGCGCCCGTACCGCCGTCGTGGCCGGAGATGAGGACGACGTCCGCGTGCGCCTTCGACACACCGGCGGCGACCGTGCCGACACCGACCTCCGAGACCAGCTTGACGTGAATCCGCGCCTGCGGGTTCGCGTTCTTCAGGTCGTGGATCAGCTGGGCGAGGTCCTCGATGGAGTAGATGTCGTGGTGCGGCGGCGGCGAGATGAGCCCGACACCGGGCGTCGAGTGCCGCGTCTTCGCGACCCACGGGTAGACCTTGTGGCCGGGCAGCTGGCCGCCCTCGCCGGGCTTGGCGCCCTGAGCCATCTTGATCTGGATGTCGTCCGCGTTGACCAGGTACTCGGAGGTGACGCCGAAGCGGCCGGAGGCGACCTGCTTGATGGCGCTGCGCCGGGCCGGGTCGTAGAGCCGGTCCGCGTCCTCGCCGCCCTCACCGGTGTTGGACTTGCCGCCCAGCTGGTTCATGGCGATGGCGAGCGTCTCGTGCGCCTCCAGGGAGATGGAGCCGTACGACATGGCGCCGGTGGAGAAGCGCTTGACGATCTCGGAGACGGGCTCGACCTCGTCGATGGAGATCGAGGGCCGGCCCGACTTGAAGCCGAAGAGGCCGCGCAGCGTCATCAGCCGCTCGGACTGCTCGTTCACGCGGTCCGTGTACTTCTTGAAGATGTCGTAGCGGTTGGTCCGCGTCGAGTGCTGGAGGCGGAAGACCGTCTCCGGGTCGAACAGGTGCGGCTCGCCCTCGCGGCGCCACTGGTACTCGCCGCCTATGTCGAGGGCGCGGTGCGCGGGCGCGATGCCGCTCGCCGGGTATGCCTTCGCGTGGCGGGCGGCGACCTCCTTGGCGATGACGTCGATGCCGACGCCGCCGATCTTGGTGGCCGTACCGCTGAAGTAGGCGTTGACGAACTGCTCGTCGAGGCCGACCGCTTCGAAGACCTGGGCGCCACGGTAGGAGGCGACGGTCGAGATGCCCATCTTGGACATGACCTTGAGGACGCCCTTGCCGAGCGCGTAGATCAGGTTGCGGATGGCCTGCTCGGCCTCGATGTCGGTGAGGAACGTGCCCGCGCGGACGAGGTCCTCGACGGACTCCATCGCCAGGTACGGGTTGACGGCCGCGGCGCCGAAGCCGATGAGCAGGGCGACGTGGTGGACCTCGCGGACGTCACCGGCCTCCACCAGCAGGCCCACCTGGGTGCGCTGCTTGGTGCGGATGAGGTGGTGATGGACGGCGGCGGTGAGCAGCAGCGACGGGATCGGCGCGTGCTCGGCGTCCGAGTGCCGGTCCGAGAGGACGATCAGCCGGGCGCCATTCTCGATGGCCGCGTCAGCCTCGGTGCAGATCTCGGCGAGGCGGGCGGCGAGGGTGTCGCCGCCGCCGGAGACCCGGTACAGACCGGAGAGGGTCGCGGCCTTCATGCCGGGCATGTCGCCGTCGGCGTTGATGTGGATGAGCTTGGCCAGCTCGTCGTTGTCGATCACCGGGAAGGGCAGGGTGACGCTACGACAGGAAGCGGCCGTCGGCTCCAGCAGGTTGCTCGCCGGTCCGAGGGACGAGCGCAGGGAGGTCACGAGTTCTTCCCTGATCGCGTCCAGCGGCGGGTTGGTGACCTGCGCGAACAGCTGGGTGAAGTAGTCGAAGAGCAGCCGCGGGCGGGCGGACAGCGCGGCGATCGGCGAGTCGGTGCCCATCGAACCGATGGGCTCGGCACCGGCCTTGGCCATCGGCGCGAGGATGACGCGCAGCTCTTCCTCGGTGTAGCCGAAGGTCTGCTGGCGGCGGGTGACCGAGGCGTGGGTGTGCACGATGTGCTCACGCTCGGGCAGGTCGGACAGCTCGATCTCGCCGGCTTCGAGCCAGTCGGCGTACGGCTTCTCGGCGGCGAGGCCGGCCTTGATCTCGTCGTCCTCGATGATGCGGTGCTCGGCGGTGTCCACGAGGAACATGCGGCCGGGCTGGAGGCGGCCCTTGCGGACGACCTTCGCGGGGTCGATGTCGAGGACGCCGACCTCGGAGCCGAGGACGACGAGGCCCTCGTCGGTGACCCAGTAGCGGCCGGGGCGCAGACCGTTGCGGTCGAGGACCGCGCCGACCTGGACGCCGTCGGTGAAGGTGACGCAGGCCGGGCCGTCCCAGGGCTCCATCATCGTGGCGTGGAACTGGTAGAAGGCGCGGCGGGCCGGGTCCATGGAGTCGTGGTTCTCCCACGCCTCCGGGATCATCATCAGCACGGAGTGCGGAAGCGAACGCCCACCGAGGTGAAGCAGCTCCAGCACCTCGTCGAAGGACGCGGAGTCGGAGGCCTCGGGCGTGCAGATCGGGAAGATCCGGTCGATCTTCTCCTGGTCGCCGAACAGGTCGGAGGCGATCTGGGACTCGCGGGCCGCCATCCAGTTGCGGTTGCCCTTGACCGTGTTGATCTCGCCGTTGTGCGCGACGAAGCGGTACGGGTGGGCGAGCGGCCACGACGGGAAGGTGTTCGTGGAGAACCGGGAGTGCACGAGCGAGATCGCGGAGGCGAAGCGCCGGTCGGACAGATCCGGGAAGAAGGGCTCCAGCTGACCCGTGGTGAGCATGCCCTTGTAGACGATGGTCCGCGCGGACAGCGACGGGAAGTAGACGCCGGCCTCGCGCTCGGCGCGCTTGCGCAGCGCGAAGGCCTTGCGGTCGAGGTCGATGCCCTGGCTCTGCCCGTCGCTCACGAAGAGCTGACGGAACAGCGGCATGGTGGAGCGGGCCGTAGCACCGAGGAGTTCGGGCGCGGTCGGAACCTCGCGCCACCCGAGAACCGTGAGGCCTTCTTCTACGGCGATCGTCTCAACCTGCGAGACGATCGCGTCGGCGCCGTCCTCGGGCAGGAAGGCGATGCCGACCGCGTATCCACCGGCGGCGGGGAGGTCGAATCCGGCCACCTCGCGGAAGAAGGCGTCCGGCACCTGGGACAGGATGCCCGCACCGTCGCCGGAGTCGGGCTCGGCACCGGTCGCACCGCGGTGCTCCAGGTTGCGCAGCACCGTGAGCGCCTGCTCGACCAGCGCGTGGCTCGCCTCGCCGGTGAGGGTGGCCACGAAGCCGACGCCACAGGCGTCGTGCTCGTTGCGGGGGTCGTACATACCCTGCGCGGCAGGGCGAGCATCCATGAAGGACCAGTTCTGGCCATTCGCGGTGTGCTGGGACGGCTGGCGCGGCGTACGCATCGGCTCTCCCGTCGTCGTCGTGGCATATGCATGGGCATAGGGACGACGTTGGCCCTCTGCGAGTTAGCGCAAAATTTCGTGCAGGTTACATGATGGAACGGTTCTCGGGAACCGGATACTCCGTTCCAACATGCGGACGCCGTGGGGTCGCGGCGCGGCACCGCACAAGCGGTGAAGGTGAAGGGGACCAAAGCGGACAGATCGATGTCCGTCGGTCCATGGCAGAGGGAGCGTCGTAGCCCATCCCGCGGGTGCGCCGCGAGCGTCATTGCCCACAGCGCTTACGGCTCATGCCCAGTGGTTAAGCGTTCGAAACCAGCGAGTAACGGCTACTTATGCGACCAGACGCATAAGTGCGCGTCGAGCTATCCTACGACCGTTCCGAACAAGGTGCCCAGGGCGTACGTCACACCGGCCGCCGCACCCCCCAGCGCGAGCTGCCGCAGCCCGCTGAACCACCAGGTCCGCGCGGTCACGCGGGCCACCACAGCACCGCACCCGAACAACCCGACGAGCGCGAGCAGCAGCGCCGGCCACAGCGCGGTCGCCCCGAGCAGGAACGGCAGCACGGGAAGCAGCGCACCCAGCGCGAACGCCCCGAAGGACGACACGGCGGCGACGAGCGGAGAAGGCAGATCCCCGGGATCGATACCCAGTTCCTCCCGGGCATGTATCTCCAACGCCTGCTCGGGGTCGCGCGAGAGCTGCCGGGCGACTTCGCGGGCGAGTTCGGCGTCGACACCGCGGGCGGCATAGAGCGAGGCGAGCTCTTCCTCCTCATCCTCGGGATGCTTGCGCAGCTCGCGCCGCTCGACGGCCAGCTCGGCCTCGACCAGCTCACGCTGGGAGGCGACGGAGGTGTACTCGCCGGCCGCCATGGAGAAGGCACCGGCGGCGAGCCCGGCCAGCCCGGTGATGACGACGGTCTGATGACTGACAGCACCACCGACGACACCGGTCATCAGAGCGAGGTTGGAGACGAGACCGTCCATCGCGCCGAACACCGCGGGACGCAGCCAACCGCCGTTCACATCACGGTGGGTGTGGTTGTCGCGGTGCGCCTCGTGGAGCGTCGCTTCGGTCTCGATGATGACCATGCGGTGATCCCCCAGGAGGCGATGGGTGCCTAAGGTTAGGCTAACTTTGGACAAGTTCTACTCTTCGACAACACTCAACATACGCCTTTCATTTCCCACCCTCCAGCAAGGAAAGGCTGGGCTAACCTGCGGCTTTACCCTCGAACGCTCATCCGTGCGTCATGCCAATCAGATGTCGACCGGGTGATGCTGCGTTCCGTCAGGCTCTGCCGAAGACCTCCCGTGGGAGACATCCGCAAAGGGTTCCGCGCCCCGAGGCGCCCTGAGGGAACCCCGTAGGAGAGGCCGCGTATGGCATCGATCGCCTGCATTCCCCCGGTCCCGGCGCCCAAGAACGCCACCGAACTCCGCGAACGGGCGCGCGGCGCGCTGCTCGGTCTGGCGGTGGGGGACGCCCTCGGGGCACCGGCGGAAAACATGAAACCCTCGGAGATCCGCGCCCGTTGGGGCCGCATCACGGGATACGTGGCGGAGAACCCGGCCGGCACGGACGACACGGAGTACGCGATCTTCTCCGGCCTCCTCCTCGCCCGCCACGGCTCGGCGCTCACGCCGACCCATGTGGAGGCGGCGTGGCACGAGTGGATCGCGGACCGCGACGAGGGCCCGTTCCGGGGAGCGGGCTTCAGCGAACGGGGAACGCTGGAGAACCTCAGAAGGGGACTGGCAGCCCCGATTTCGGCGCAACACCGCCACGCCTGGAGCGACGGCCTGGCCATGCGCGCGGCCCCCTTCGGCGTCTTCGCGGCGGGCCGCCCGGCGGAAGCGGCCCGCCTGGTCGCCATCGACGGTTCGGTGAGCCACGACGGCGAGGGCATCTACGGCGGCCAGGCGGTCGCGGCGGGTGTGGCGGCGGCGATGGCGGGAGCGCCGACGATCGCGGTGGTGGCATCAGCCCTGGCAGTGGTCCCCGACGACTCCTGGACGGCCCGCTCCCTGCGCCGGGCGGTGGCGGTGGCCCACCGAGGCGAACGAGCGGTCCGCTCCGCGGTGGTCATCGGCGGCTACCCGTGGACCGACCTGGCCCCCGAGGCAGTGGCGTTGGCCTTCGGCGCGTACGCGGCAGCGGACGGCGACTTCACGGAGTCGGTCCTCACGGCGGTCAACATGGGAAGGGACGCGGATACGACGGCTGCGGTGGCGGGCGCCCTGGCAGGCGCGACCCGGGGCGCGTCCGCGATCCCGCCCGACTGGGCGTCGGCGATCGGCCCGGCGAGGGGGAGCTGCCTACCGGCGATGGCCGGCCACCATGTGCTGGACATCGCGGAGTTGCTGGTTCCGGGGGAAGGCGGGAAGTGGGGCACGGGGGGCGTGCTGCGACGGGATCAGCGGGAGCAACGGGAGTACGTGCTGGCTGCGGATGAGGACGAGGTGCAGCTGTGAGGCGTGAGGAGAACGAGGGCGCCAGACCGGCGCCGACGGCGCAACGGACTGAACCTGCGGTCGCTGAGGCCGAGTTCACCCGGCAGGGTCCACCCGCACCCAACGTCCCGCTCCACCCCACAGAGGCTGACAGCGAGTCCGCCCTACAGGAACCACCTGCGGCCGCCGACGGCGAACGCGCCGCGCAGGGTCCACCCGCACCCGGCCACCGTCTCCACCCCAAGCCGCTCCAACTCGCTTCCGCCGACAGCGAGTTCGCCCCGCAAGAACCATCCCCCTCCAACTCCCGTCCCAAGCTGCTCCACCCCGCAGCCGCCGCCGGCCGTACGGAACGCCTGCTCCGAGGAGTCCTTCACATGGGTCGCCCCGTCGGTCAGCGTCACGCGCAGCCCGGTCACCGGGAAGCCGCCGATCGGCCCCTCGGTGAGGGCGTCACGGCACCCG
>NZ_JBLTJC010000202.1:0-18775 GCF_048158785.1 Streptomyces colwelliae
CTTCCTCGTTGCGGAAGAAACCGCTGCTCAGGCTGGTGAGGACGTTGCCGGGACGGTCGCCGAGCCACTGCCCCATGAGGTAGGCGGCCGTCGCGCCCGCCACGCGGTTGTCTATGCCGACGTAGGCGGGTCAGGTCGTCCAGGAACAGTTCTGCCAGGTCTGCTGAGAAGCCGTTGCGGCATACGACCCGTAGGACCGAGAGGTCTTGGCGGTTGGCGGGGAAGGTGTACGCCGGGACCAGCCAGCCGTGTTCGCGTAGGCGGCGGGAGACGTCGAACACGTCGTAGGTCTGGACGTGGGGTGCGGTGGTGAAGGCGAAGACCGGCAACTCGTCGCCCCGGGTGAGGAGTTTGAAGTCGCCGAGGGCTTCGATGCGGTCGGCCAGGCCGCGGGCCACGTCTCGGGTGGACTGTTGTACCGCGCGGTAGCCCTCGTGGCCCAGGCGTAGGAACGTGTAGTACTGGGCCACTACTTGGGCGCCGGGGCGGGAGAAGTTGAGGGCGAAGGTGGGCATGTCGCCGCCCAAGTAGTTGACGCGGAAGACGAGTTCCTCCGGGAGGGCCTCCTTGTCGCGCCACAGGGCCCAGCCGACGCCCGGGTAGACCAGGCCGTACTTGTGCCCCGAGGTGTTGATCGAGGCCACGCGCGGGAGGCGGAAGTCCCAGATCAGGTCCGGGTCCAGGAAGGGCGCGACCATGGCGCCGGACGCGCCGTCCACGTGGACCGGGATGTCGAGGCCGGTGCGCTCCTGGAGGGCGTCGAGGGCGGCGCACAGGTCGGCGATCGGCTCGTAGGAACCGTCGAAGGTGGAGCCGAGGATGCCGACCACGCCGATCGTGTTCTCGTCGCATAGCTCGGCGGCGGCCTGGGGGTCGAGGTGGAAGCGGTCGCCCTCCATGGGGACCTGGCGTGCCTCGACCTCCCAGAAGTTGCAGAACTTCTCCCAGCAGACCTGGACGTTGACGCCCATCACCAGGTTCGGGCGGGCCGCTGGGTAGCGGTCCTTGTTGCGCTGTGTCCAGCGGCGCTTGAGGGCCATTCCGGCGAGCATGCAGGCCTCGCTGGAGCCGGTCGTGGAACAGCCGACGGCCGCGGAGGGATCCGGTGCGTGCCATAGGTCGGCGAGCATGGCCACGCAGCGTTTCTCCAGCTCCGCGGTGCGTGGGTACTCGTCCTTGTCGATCATGTTCTTGTCCCGGCACTCCGCCATCAGGACGCCGGCTTCCGGCTCCATCCAGGTGGTGACGAAAGTCGCCAGGTTCAGGCGGGAGTTGCCGTCCAGCATCAGCTCGTCGTGCACGAGCTGGGCCGCCGTCATCGGGGGCAACGGCGCGTCCGGGAGCCGATGCTTGGGCGGGGCCTCGGTCATGCCGCCGACCGGATTGGCCTCTCCGTAGAAAGGGTTCACGGACATCGGGCGTTCGGTGGCTTCGTCGGGACCTTCGTGCAACGGCATGGGCTTGCCTCCGATAAGGATCAAAAGAACCAACGGGTACTAGCGAACCGGAGTTCCGTCCGCGCGCAACTGCATCTGCGGCCTCCCGGTCACCAGTAGCCAGGCCGGCAGCGAGGCGATGCAGAGAAGGGCGAGGATCGCCGGGGAGGCCACCAGGATCGCGGCCGTGAACAGGCTCACCCAGCCCTGCCGGGTGATCGCGAGGAGCATGCCCAGGACGCCCGTGGCGACCGCGAGGGCCGGGTCCACGGCGGGTACGACCGCGTGGGCGAAGAAGCCGAACGCGACGCCGATGAAGACGGAAGGGAAGATCCGGCCGCCCCGGAAGCCGCAGGACGCGGCGATCAGTAGCGCCGCCAGTTTCACGACGGTCATCGTCGCGAACTGTCCCGCCGACCAGCCCTCGGGATCGGCCGCCAGCTCCCCGACCTCGTCCAGCCCCTTGAAGAGCGTCAGATGGCCGCCCACGGCCGCCAGAAGGCCCAGGACCAGTCCACCGGCCGGGAGCGCCAGCATGGGGTGCTTGAGCCGGGAGAAGGCGCCATGGGCGTATGGGAAGAGGTAGACGGCCGTCATGCCCAGCGCCGCTGCCAGGGGTGCCAGCACCAGGGCGGCCAGCAGGTCGCCCCAGCCGGGCCTGTCGAACGCGGGCAGATGCAGGTCGAAGGTCGGATGGGCCACCAGGGTGGTCGTCATGGCACCCGCCCCGGCCGCGGCGAGCGGGGCGAACACGTTGTCCCACAGCGCCCCCTTGGTCTGCCGCGCGACCAGTGCCTCCGAGATGACCAGCGCCGCCGCGACCGGCGTCCCGAACAGCGCCCCGATCGTCGCCGACTCCGCCAGCGCCCCCCACATCCCGCCCGGCACCCGCGGCGCCAGCCTGCGTCCCGCCCACAGCGCGAGCCCCACGTTCACGGCGATGATCGGGTTCTCGGGACCCAGGCTCGGCCCGCCAGCGAGCATCAGCGCGGTTGCCAGCACGAGGCCAGGTAGCACCGCGGGCGGCAGCGGTACGGCCTCCAGGCCGGTGGTCGCCGGATCGGGACCGGCGTGCCCGGGGACCTTCCACACCACCAGCCCTACGACGACTCCGGTGGCCGTCAGCATGATGAGCATCCACAGCACCGAGTACCGGCCGATGCCCAGGGCGTCGGGCAGGTTCTTCCAGAGCACGTGCTGAAGCTGCTCGGCCGCCTCGCTGACCCCGATGAAGAGCAGACTCGCGAGCACGCCCACGACCAGAGCGGGGACGATCAACGGCAGCAGGGTGCGCGCCGGGGTCGTAGGGGCAACGGGTGCCTGGTGCGCGCTGTCCTGGGCCACGGGCTCACCATAAGCGGGCAAAACTGACCAAACATCTTGAGGGTGGGCGGCCTGTGGGGCTTACGGGGGCTTGCACCTCACGTGACGTGAGGCCTCAGCGTGGAACGCGGACACAAGAAGGGAGCGGAAGTGAGCTACTCCGTAGGACAGGTCGCCGGATTCGCCGGGGTCACCGTGCGCACGCTGCACCACTACGACGACATCGGTCTGCTCGTACCCGGCGAGCGCAGCCACGCGGGGCATCGGCGCTACGGCGACGCCGACCTCGACCGGCTCCAACAGATCCTGTTCTACCGGGAACTCGGCTTCCCGCTCGACGAGGTCGCGGCCCTGCTCGACGACCCGGAGACGGACCCGCGCGCGCATCTGCGCCGCCAGCACGAGCTGCTGATCGCCCGGATCGAGAAGCTGCGGAAGATGGCCGAGGCCGTGGAGCACGCCATGGAGGCACGCACGATGGGCATCAACCTCACCCCCGAGGAACGCTTCGAGGTCTTCGGCGACAAGGACCCCGAGCAGTACGCCGAAGAGGCCGAACAACGCTGGGGCGGCACCGAGTCCTACGCCGAGTCGCAGCGCAGGGCCGCCCGCTACACGAAGGCCGACTGGAAGCGGCTCCAGGCCGAGGTCGACGCCTGGAGTGAGCGCTACGCCACCCTGGTGACCACCGGTCAGCCCCCCACCGCCGACGCGGCGCTGGACCTCGCCGAGGAACACCGCCTGCACATCGACCGCTGGTTCTACGCGTGCTCGTACGAGATGCACGTCTGTCTCGCCGAGATGTACGTCTCCGACGAGCGCTTCAAGGCGTTCTACGACGCGATGGCCCCGGGCCTGGCCGAGCATCTGCGGGACGCGATTCTGGCGAACGCGTCCCGGCGCACCTCCTCCTAGGAACCCGGCCCGGGGGTACCGCTACTCCCGGGCCAGGACCACCGCCGTCCCGTAGGCGCACACCTCGGTGCCCGCGTCGGCTGCCTCGGTCACGTCGAAGCGGAAGGCCAGCACGCCGTTCGCCCCACGCGCGCGTGCCTGCTCGATGAGCCGCTCCATGGCCTGGTTGCGGGTCTGCACGAGGGTCTTGGTGAGCCCCTTCAGTTCACCGCCGACCATCGACTTCAGACCCGCGCCGATCTGGCTGCCGAGATGCCGTGAGCGCACGGTCAGCCCGAAGACCTCGCCGATCACCTGCTCGACCCGGTAGCCGGGAGCGTCGTTCGTCGTCACGACCAGCACATCGGCCTGCGGCCCTTGGCCGCCGCCGTATTCTTCGATGCCCATGCGGTCATCGTCGCCCACGGCTCACAGCTTTGTCCTATGCGGCGCACAGTGCATCCTGGAGTCACCGGTGGAACCTGGGACGGACACATCGCGTTGATAGCTTTGTGCGGCTGTACCTGGACGCTGGCACCTCCCTCCACCCCTCAGGAGCCCGGAACCGTGATGACGCTCGCCCTCGGCCCGAGCTGGCTCGATCCGAACACCATGCTCGACCGGTTCGGAATCTGGGGCCTCCTGCTCGTGGTCTTCGCGGAGTCCGGCCTGCTCATCGGGTTCTTCCTGCCGGGTGACTCCCTGCTGTTCACCTGCGGCCTGCTGATCACCGCGGGCACGCTCGACTTCCCGCTGTGGGCGGCCGTCGCGCTGATCTGCGTCGCCGCGATCCTCGGCGACCAGGCGGGCTACGTCTTCGGCAAGAAGGTCGGCCCCTCGCTCTTCAACCGCCCGGACTCACGCCTCTTCAAGCAGGAGAACGTGGTCAAGGCGCACGAGTTCTTCGAGAAGTACGGCCCCAAGTCCCTGGTGCTGGCCCGCTTCGTGCCCATCGTGCGCACGTTCACGCCGATCGTCGCCGGCGTCAGCGGCATGAAGTACCGCTCCTTCATCACGTTCAACGTCATCGGCGGCGTCCTGTGGGGCGCGGGCGTGACCCTGCTCGGCTCCTGGCTCGGCAACATCGACTTCGTCCACAAGAACATCGAAGCGATCCTGATCCTGATCGTCTTCGTCTCGGTCGTCCCGATCATCATCGAGTTCCTCCGCGCCCGCTCCAAGGCCAAGAAGAACCCCCAGGGCCCCCACCAGGAGCAGCCCGGTGACCCGGCCGCGACCCAGCCGTTCCCGGTGATCATGGACGACTCGACGACCCAGCTCCGCCGCGTGGACGAGCCCCAGCAGCAACAACCTCAGCAGCAGTACGACCAGAACAACGGCTACGACCAGTACTACGCCCAGCCCCAACAGCAGCAGCCCTATCCCCAGCAGACGTACCAGCCACAGCAGCAACAGCCGTACGGCAACCAGCAGTACCCGCCGTACAACGACCAGAACCAGGGCCAGGGTTACTCCCAGAACGGCTACTAGACGCTCAGAACCCCCTGGTCCGCTTGGCCGCCCGCCGCGCCCCCGCAGAAGCCCCCGGAATCCGCAGGAACAACCGCGAGATCTCCGACCCCAGATTGACCCCGATGGCGATGGCCATGGCGAGGGACGCCGCCGTGGCCAACGACACCAGCCCCTTGTCGACATGGTTCTGCGCGATCGCCAACAGCCCGAAGTAGGTGGCGGAACCCGGCAACAGGGGCCCGATCGCCGCGGTCGTGTAGGGCAACGCCGACGCGAACCGGTACCGCGACAGCAACTGCCCGAACAGCCCGACCAACCCCGCCGCGACAGCCGTGGACGCGGCCGGCGAGATCCCCGCGACGACGTTCATCGCCCCGTAGACCGACCAGGCGACACCCCCGTTGAGGGACACGAGCAGCACGGTGGATCGTTCCTGCTGGAGGAGTACGGCGAAGGTCAGCGACAGCAGGACGGACGCGCCGATCTGCCACAGCGGCTGGTCGGAGTTGCCGAGGGCCACGTCCGGATTGAGCTGGGCGCCGAGCTTCACGCCGAAGTACAGGACGATCAGGACGCCGGCCACGATGCCGACGAAGAAGTACATGACTTCCAGGAGCCGGGCCGACGCGGTGATGTAGAAGCCGGTCAGGCCGTCCTGTACGCCCGCCACGAGCGCCCGCCCGGGCAGCAGGGCGAACAGCCCACCGGTGATGACCGCGGAGGCCTTCACGTCGACGTCGGCGACCGTGAGCGCGACCCCTATCGCGGCGGGCGGCATCGCGGCGACGGTGAACTGGTAGAACTCCGGCAGCCCGCGCCCCGCGCACAGCCACGCCAGCCGGTCGCCGAGCATCGCGCCGAGCGCGGCGGCGAAGAACACGATGACGTCACCGCCGACGAGCACGGAGGCGGCACCGGCGAGCAGCCCGCTGGCGGAGGTCAGCACCCAGCCGGGGTACGGGTGCCGGTTGCGCCGCATCTCCGCGAGCCGCCGGTAGGCGTCCTCCAGGGAGAGCGCGGTCTCCGGGTCGCTGAGGTCCTGGACCAGCCGGAACACGGCCGCGAGCCGCGTGTAGTCGGTGCCCCGGCGCCGTACGGTCCGCGACGCGGTCACCGGATCGTCGACCAGGGAGGGCTGGTACGAGATCGACAGCAGGGTGAAGGTGACGGTCGGCTCGCAGCGGTCGAGGCCGTAGGAGCGGCAGACCGCGAACATCGCCGCCTCGACGTCCTCCGCGCCCTCGCCGCCCGCGAGCAGCAACTCGCCGATGCGGAGCGTCAGATCGAGCACACGCGGCACGGCGGGACCGCTGTCGTCCGGCTTCTGCACCGGCTCCGGCGCGGGCCGCTCGGCCACCGGCATCCGCAGCATCGTGCGCATCCGGTCCTGCCAGGGCACGTCCTTGGTGAGGCTGACGACGGGAATCCCGGTCGGCGGTGTGAAGGCGGGCGGCGCCTTGCGCGCGCTGTAGAGGCTGGGCGGACTGAACGCCGACCCCTCGGAGTCCTCGACGGCCGGCGCGGGCGTCACGTCGAGCCCGCTCGGAACGGCGAACTCGGACGTCGTGGACGACTCCCCGTCAGCCGCCGCCACGACCGCCGCCTCGACGCCCGCCGGAGCCGTGAAGGCGCTCCTGGCCTCGTCCGACTGCGGCTTGCGGTCCTCGGCTTCCGTCACTCCTGGCACTCCCTGAACGACACCTCCAGTGATCCTCAGTATGCGCACAGACATGCAAACGGGCCGCACGCGTGTGCGTGCGGCCCGTCAGTGCGCAAGAGGCTCAGTGGCCGCCCTGCTCCTTGAGTCGCTTGTACGAGCGCTCGATCTCCGCCTCGGCGTCCACGCGGCCCACCCAGTTGGCGCCCTCGACCGACTTGCCGGGCTCCAGGTCCTTGTAGACCTCGAAGAAGTGCTGGATCTCCAGGCGGTCGAACTCCGACACGTGGTGGATGTCACGCAGGTGCTCCACACGCGGGTCGGACGCCGGGACGCACAGCAGCTTGTCGTCGCCGCCGGCCTCGTCGGTCATCCGGAACATGCCGATCGCGCGGCACTTGATGAGGCAGCCGGGGAAGGTCGGCTCCTCCAGGATGACCAGCGCGTCGAGCGGGTCGCCGTCCTCGCCGAGAGTGTTCTCGACGAAGCCGTAGTCGGCCGGGTAACTGGTCGAGGTGAAGAGTCGACGGTCCAAGCGGATCCGACCGGTCTCGTGGTCCACCTCGTACTTGTTCCGCGAACCCTTCGGGATCTCGATCGTGACGTCGAACTCCACCGGTGGCTCCTCCATGATCAGCACATGTTTCTGGTGGTTAAGTGTCCCTCACGCAGGTGTGTGATCGCGAAAGGGGCTGGTGGTCGTGCCGGAGCTGAGGCCTTGGCGGGCCGCGAGACCGCAAGTGAAGCGGGTCGCGCGAGCCGTCCGGCCCCGTCTCGAGCGGGCCGCGCAATCCGTGAAACCGCAGGTCAAACGGGTCACGCAAGCCGTGAAGCCTCAGGTCACGCGGCTCACCGAAGCCGCGAAACCACAGGCCGTGCGGCTTACCGAAGCCGTGAAACCGAAGGTCGCCCGGCTCGTCGGATCCGTGTCACCTCAGGTCGCGAAGTTGCCGCGGCCGAACAAGACCTGGCAGTTCACCGCCGTCGCCGCCACCGCCGGAATGGCGCTGGCCGCGGGTGTGGTGACCGCCGCCGGTCCCTGGGACTCCTCGGGTCAGCGTACGGCCGAGCGGGAGTACGCAGCCGCACAGGAACAGTCAGGTGGCGTAGATCACGGCCGTAATTCCGATACGTCCGCCAAGGCACCCCGACCCGCCCCCAGCGCCGCATCCGTCCTCGTCGGCCTCGGCGGCGCCGCGAGCACCGTGAAGTCCGCCCCGACCGGCACGGCCCTCGCGGACGTCCTGAACCCCCTCCTGGACAACTCGGCGCTCGGCACCCGCCACACGGCCGCCGTGGTGGACGTCTCGACCGGAAAGCGCCTCTACGGAGTCGGCGCCGACGACGCGTTGACCCCGGCCTCCACGACGAAGATCGCCACCGCCGTGGCCGCCCTCTCCGCGATGGGCGCCGACCACCGCCTCACCACCCGCGCCGCCCTGGAGCCCGACACCAAGGAACTCGTCCTGGTCGGCGGCGGCGACCCCACCCTGACGGCCCACAAGGACGCCGACGGCTGGGCCAGCCTGCGCACGCTCGCCGACAGCACGGCGACGGCCCTGAAGAAGCGCGGCACGCGCGCGGTGACGCTGTCGTACGACACGACTCTGTACGCCGGTTCCGAACTCCACCCGATCGGGGTCAACGACAACCTTGCCCCGGTCAGCGCCCTGATGGCCGACGAGGGCCGTACGGACGACTCGTCCAGCGGCCAGGTCAAGCGCGTGACGGACCCGGCGGCGGACGCGGCCGAGAAGTTCGCGGGCTTCCTCCAGGAGCACGGCATCACGACGACGTCCCCGGGCCCCTCCAAGGCGACCGGCCGCGCCGCCACCCTCGCCACCGTCTCCTCGCCCCCGCTGTCCGACATCGTCGAACGGATGCTGACCAACAGCGACAACGACATCGCGGAGGCCCTGGCCCGCCAGACCGCCGTAGCGACGGGCAAGCGGGCCGACTTCGCCGGCGGCGCCGCCGCGATCCACGCCCAGCTGACGAAGCTTCAACTCCCGCTCAAGGGCGCCGTGTTCAACGACGGCAGCGGCCTCGACCGCGACGACCGCCTCACCGCCGACCTCCTGACCGCCCTCCTGGTCAAGGCCGGCGACCCGACCCACCCGGAACTCCGCCCGGTCCTCACCGGCCTTCCCATCGCCGGTTTCACGGGCACCCTGACGACCCGTTACACGGACGCGACGGGAGCGGCGGGGGCGGCGGGCGTGGTCCGCGCCAAGACGGGCACCCTGACGGGCGTCAACACGCTCGCGGGCACGGTCGTGGACAAGGACGGCCAACTCCTCGCCTTCGCCTTCCTCGCCTCCGACACGACGAACGCCCTGGAGGCCCAGTCGGCCCTGGACCACACGGCAACGGCGCTGGCGGCCTGCGGCTGCAGTTGACGGATGGCTGCTACTGCTGTGGGCAGGCGTTCCGCAAGGCGGAACGGGTGGGCACAGCCGACAGCGCCGGGCAACGTTCCAACCAAGCTCGCCCTTGCCCACCTCGTGCCCTGCCCCAAGCGGCAGCGCTCACGTACGGTTGACGCATGACGAGCATCGGTGGTGCCGAGATGGTCGACTGGAATCTCGCGGTGGCGACCGCGACCCGACTCGTGCGGCCGGGCCCCGAGGTGAGCCGTGACGAGGCCCGGGCCGTCGTCGCGGAGCTGCGCCGGCATGCGAAGGCCTCGGAGCAACACGTCCGGGGCTTCACCCGGATGGGCACGGACGACATCCACGACACCCCGATCCTGGTCGTCGACCGACCCGGCTGGGTCCGGGCGAACGTCGCCGGGTTCCGGGAGGTCCTCAAGCCGCTGCTCGACAAGATGCAGGAACGGCGCGGCAACACCCCCGGAGGTGCGGTCTTCGGAGCGGTCGGCGGCAAGGTGACCGGCGTGGAGCTGGGCATGCTGCTGTCGTTCCTGTCCTCGCGCGTGCTGGGCCAGTACGAGACGTTCGCCCCGGCGTCCCGCGAGCTGCCGGCGGGGGCGAAGGGCGGGCGGCTGCTGCTGGTCGCGCCGAACATCGTGCACGTGGAGCGCGAACTCGACGTGGAGCCCCACGACTTCCGCCTGTGGGTGTGCCTGCACGAGGAGACGCACCGCACGCAGTTCACGGCCGTGCCCTGGCTGCGCGACCACCTGGAGGGCGAGATCCAGTCGTTCTTGGGGGAGACCGAGGTCGACCCCATGACGGTCCTGGAGCGCATCCGGGAGGCCGCCCAGTCGCTGGCCGGCGGCCGGCCCGAGGGCGAGGAGGACGACGAGGGCCGGTCCCTCGTGGAGATCGTGCAGACGCCCGCCCAGCGGGAGATCCTCGGCCGGCTCACCGCCGTGATGTCCCTCCTGGAGGGGCACGCCGACTTCGTGATGGACGGCGTCGGCCCGGACGTGGTGCCGAGCGTCGCCGAGATCCGCGAGAAGTTCCAGCAGCGTCGTGCGAAGGGCGCCTCCCGGCTGGACTCGGCGCTGCGCAAGCTGCTCGGCCTCGACGCCAAGCTGCGGCAGTACCGGGACGGCGAGCGATTCGTACGCGCGGTCGTCGACCAGGTCGGCATGGACGGCTTCAACCGCGTGTGGACCTCCCCGAACACGTTGCCGACCAAGACGGAGATCGCCAAACCGGCGGACTGGGTCGCGCGGGTGCATCGCAAGGCCGAGTCGTGAACCGGTCGCGGGCGTGGTGAAACGAATCCGGCCGACGGCAGGCGAACGCCCCTGCAATCACCCGTCCGAGGGACCGTGAGCGATGGGTAGGCGTGCGATGCTCGGGGAACGCCCCGGTTCTGTCACCATCTACACACTCTGAGTGACCGAACCTCGGGCCAACCCCCCGAAAACTTCATGAAGGGAACCGGACATGGGTCCCCATCCTGCGGTCGCGGCGATACGCCTGGCGGTCCGCCGCGTCCTCCACGACATCCTCACCGACCACGAGGCCCTCCAGACCGCCGGCGCCTCCCGGCACAGCTCGCACGAGCGCCCGCCCTCGCCGCTCGTGCTCGTCGCATGCTCCGGCGGCGCCGATTCCATGGCCCTCGCCTCCGCCCTCGCCTTCGAAGCCCCCAAGCTGGGCATCCGGGCCGGCGGCATCACCGTCGACCACGGCCTCCAGGCCGGCTCCGACCTGCGCGCCGACGAGGTCGTCCTGCGCCTGCGCGAACTGGGCCTGGACCCCGTAGAAGCAACTTCAGTGACCGTGGGCCGCGAGGGCGGCCCCGAGGCAGCCGCCCGGGACGCCCGCTACGCAGCCCTCGACGACTGTGCCGCACGCCACGGCGCCGCCGCCGTCCTGCTCGGCCACACGCGCGACGACCAGGCGGAAACCGTCCTGCTGGGCCTCGCCCGCGGCTCGGGCATCCGCTCCCTGTCCGGGATGGCCGCGGTCTCGGGGGCCGACGGCCGTTACCGCCGCCCCTTCCTGCAACTCGACCGGCAGACCGCCCGCAAGGCCTGCATGGTCCAGTCGCTGCCCGTCTGGGACGACCCGCACAACGCCGACCCCGCGTACACACGTTCCCGTCTGCGCCACGAAGGGTTGCCGGCCCTGGAGAAGGCGCTCGGCAAAGGGGTCGTAGAAGCGCTGGCCCGTACGGCGCAGCTCTCCCGGGACGATGCCGACGCCCTCGACACCTGGGCCAGCCAGGCCGAGGCCTCCGTACGGGACGCGACCGGCCTCCTGGAGTGCGCCAAGCTCTACGCCCTGCCGCCCGCCGTGCGCCGCCGCATCCTGCGCCGGGCCGCCATCCAGGCCGGCGCCCCGGCCGGTTCGCTGTTCGCCCGGCACATCGAGGAAGTCGACCGCCTGATCACCGGCTGGCGCGGCCAGGGAGCCATCAATCTCCCGGGCAAGGTCGTCGCCGGGCGCCAGGGTGGCAGACTGGTGATTCGGCAAGGCTGAATCGACACCCCCTCCGGGCCTCCGGGGGCGGGGCCAGGTAGTAGCCGGTTGGACGACCGAAAGTGATGCGGGTGGACGCGAAAGACATGGGTGACGACCTCCAGTCGGTGCTCATCACCAAGGAAGAGATCGACGCGAAGCTCGTGGAGCTCGCCGCGAAGATCGACGCGGAGTACGCGGGCAAGGATCTGCTGATCGTCGGCGTCCTCAAGGGCGCGGTGATGGTCATGGCGGACCTCGCCCGGGCGCTGTCCACCCCCGTCACCATGGACTGGATGGCCGTGTCGTCGTACGGCGCGGGCACCCAGTCCTCCGGTGTCGTGCGGATCCTCAAGGACCTCGACACCGACATCAAGGGCAAGCACGTCCTCATCGTCGAGGACATCATCGACTCGGGTCTGACCCTGTCCTGGCTGATCTCCAACCTCGGCTCGCGCGAGCCCGACTCGTTGAAGATCTGCACCCTGCTCCGCAAGCCGGAGGCGGCCAAGGTCGCCATCGACGTGGAGTGGGTCGGCTTCGACATCCCGAACGAGTTCGTCATCGGCTACGGCCTCGACTACGCGGAGAAGTACCGCAACCTCCCGTTCGTCGGTACGCTCGCGCCGCACGTCTACGGCGGCTGAGCCACTCGGCCCAAGCCCTGTAAGACGATCGGGAACCCCAGCGGGTTTCGCGCCGTTGGAGCATGCAGACGCGTCTCCCAGCCGTCCCGTGAGACTTCGGGCAACATGGCTGGGGTACGGTCAGAAGAACTGTCTTTATCAAACTCACTATGGCAGGAGGGACGGAGCGTTTTCGCTCCGTATGGATGGACGTGAAGCGATACTTCCGTGGGCCGGTCATGTGGATCGTGCTGGCCGTCCTTGCCGTGGTCGTGTTGATGCAGGTCGTCGGCTCGTCCGGCGGCTACAAGACGGTGGACACCGGCCAGATCGTCCAGGCGATCAATGACAACAAGGTCGAGTCGGCCAAGATCACCACCGGCGACGAGCAGACCGTCAAGGCCACGCTCAAGGACGGCGTAAAGGTCGAGGGCAGCTCCAAGATCCAGGCGAGCTACATCGGCGACCAGGGCGTGGACCTCGCGGCCACGCTGCAGACCAAGTACCAGGACAAGCAGATTCCGGACGGCTACACGGTGTCGCCGACGAAGCAGAACGCTTTCGTCGGGATCCTGCTGTCCCTGCTCCCCTTCGTCCTCATCGTGGTCGTCTTCCTGTTCCTGATGAACCAGATGCAGGGCGGCGGCTCCCGAGTCATGAACTTCGGGAAGTCCAAGGCCAAGCTCATCACCAAGGACACTCCGAAGACGACGTTCGCGGACGTCGCGGGCTCCGACGAGGCCGTCGAGGAACTGCACGAGATCAAGGAGTTCCTCCAGGAGCCGGCGAAGTTCCAGGCCGTCGGCGCCAAGATCCCCAAGGGCGTACTCCTGTACGGCCCTCCCGGCACCGGCAAGACCCTGCTGGCGCGCGCCGTCGCGGGCGAGGCCGGGGTGCCCTTCTACTCGATCTCCGGTTCCGACTTCGTCGAGATGTTCGTCGGTGTCGGTGCCTCCCGAGTCCGTGACCTGTTCGAGCAGGCCAAGGCGAACGCTCCGGCGATCGTCTTCGTCGACGAGATCGACGCGGTCGGCCGCCATCGCGGCGCCGGCCTCGGCGGTGGTCACGACGAGCGCGAGCAGACGCTGAACCAGCTGCTCGTCGAGATGGACGGCTTCGACGTCAAGGGCGGCGTGATCCTCATCGCCGCGACGAACCGGCCCGACATCCTCGACCCGGCCCTCCTGCGCCCCGGCCGCTTCGACCGCCAGATCGCGGTCGACCGCCCGGACATGCAGGGCCGTCTGGAGATCCTCAAGGTTCACCAGAAGGGCAAGCCGGTCGCTCCGGACGTCGACCTGTCGGCCGTCGCACGCCGTACGCCGGGCTTCACCGGCGCGGACCTGAGCAACGTCCTCAACGAGGCCGCCCTGCTCACCGCCCGAGGCAACCGCAAGCTGATCGACAACTCGATGCTGGACGAGGCGATCGACCGTGTGGTCGCGGGCCCGCAGAAGCGGACCCGGATCATGTCGGACAAGGAGAAGAAGATCACCGCGTACCACGAGGGCGGACACGCCCTGGTCGCGGCGGCTTCCCCTAACTCCGACCCGGTGCACAAGATCACGATCCTCTCCCGAGGTCGTGCTCTGGGCTACACGATGGTCCTGCCGGAAGAGGACAAGTACTCGACCACGCGCAACGAGATGCTCGACCAGCTGGCCTACATGCTGGGCGGCCGCGCGGCCGAGGAACTGGTCTTCCACGACCCGACCACGGGCGCCGCGAACGACATCGAGAAGGCCACCGCGACGGCCCGCGCGATGGTCACGCAGTACGGCATGACCGAGCGCCTCGGCGCGATCAAGTTCGGCGGCGACAACACCGAGCCCTTCCTGGGCCGGGAGATGTCGCACCCGCGTGACTACTCGGAAGAGGTTGCCGCGCTCGTCGACGAAGAGGTCAAGAAGCTCATCGAGAACGCGCACAACGAGGCCTGGGAGATCCTGGTCGAGAACCGTGACGTGCTCGACGCGCTCGTGCTCCAGCTGCTGGAGAAGGAGACGCTGAACAAGGAGCAGATCGCCGAGGTCTTCGCTCCCATCGTCCGGCGTCCGGCCCGTCCCTCCTGGACCGGCTCCTCCCGCCGTACGCCGTCCACCCGCCCGCCGGTGCTCTCCCCCAAGGAGCTCTCACTGACGAACGGGACGAACGGCGCGGGTCCCGCGATCACCGCCGGTGCGACCGCCGAGTCCTCTCCCACGCTGGAGAAGGCCCCGGAGGAGCGCCCCGACAACTGACGCGAGTCTCACACGGCTCGAAATGGAAGCCGCGCCCCCCTGGATTTAGCCTGGGGGGCGCGGCTTTTCCATATGCCCGCAACTGAGGCGTGTGTCCGCACACGCGCGACCCGCACAGGAACGAGGCACGACATGACCGACCCCGTGACGCTGGACGGCGAGGGAACGATCGGCGTCTTCGACGAGAAGCGCGCCGAGAATGCCGTACGCGAACTGCTGATCGCGGTCGGCGAGGACCCGGACCGGGAGGGGCTCAGGGAGACGCCGGCGCGGGTGGCACGGGCGTACAAGGAGATATTCGCGGGGCTGTGGCAGAAGCCCGAGGATGTGCTGACGACGACGTTCGACCTGGGGCACGACGAGATGGTCCTGGTGAAGGACATCGAGGTGCTCAGCAACTGTGAGCATCATCTGGTGCCGTTCGTCGGGGTCGCCCATGTCGGGTACATCCCGTCCGCCGACGGGAAGATCACCGGGTTGTCGAAGCTGGCCCGGCTGGTGGACGTCTACGCCCGGCGGCCGCAGGTGCAGGAACGGCTCACCACGCAGATCGCCGACTCCCTGATGGAGATCCTGGAGCCGCGGGGGGTCATCGTCGTCGTTGAGTGCGAGCACATGTGCATGTCTATGCGGGGGGTGCGGAAGCCCGGTGCCAAGACCATCACGTCGGCTGTGCGGGGGCAGTTGCGGGATTCGGCTACCCGTAATGAGGCGATGAGCTTGATCATGGCTCGCTGACGGTTCGCTTCACTGGAAGGACCGGGCGGGTCGTCGTCTGTCGGGTGCGGGTCCGTTGTGGCTGGTCGCGCCGTTCCCCGCGCCCCTTTGGGGCGCCCTCGCTTCAGGGCGCTCTCAGGTGACCGGTGTTGCCCCAGCCGCGTTGTTGTCGTCGTCCTCAGGGAGTTTGCAGACTCGCTCCAGGAAGATCGCGGCGACTATTACCGCGATGCCTGCCAGGACCGAGAAGCCGGCGTAGATGGCCTGGTCGCGGCGGGCGGGGATGTCCAGGGACTCCAGGAGGTAGGCGCCCGTGCCGCCGTACATGCCGGCGACCAGGGCCGCCACCAGGGCGCTGGCCTGGCCGAAGACGACCGCGCGGGCCGCCATCAGGGGGTCGACGCCCTTGGCGCCGGGGCGGCGCTCGCGCTGGGCCTTGAGGCGGGCGCGCAGGGAGAGCGCCGTGGCCAGCAGGACCACGGCGATCACGGCGAGGACGATGGGCGCGGCCAGCGGGACGCTCGGCAGGGTCCCCACCGCGCTCCACAGGCGGGCCCCCGCCCAGGACAGCACTCCGGCGATCACGAACACGCCGGCCAGCACCCTGATCCGCAGCTCTCTCACGGTGTCCCTTCAGCTCCCCGTGCCCTGTCCGGGCGTAGTGGTCGTCTCGACCTTAACGACTACTCGGGCAGCCGGAGTTCCAGATCCTTGCGGGGTTCGACACCGTCACGCGTGATGACGTCCAGGAGATCGGCGACCGGGCCGCGGCCGGGCAACTGCGCCTCGGGTTCCACGTCGTGCCACGGGGCGAGTACGAAGGCCCGCTCGTGGGCGCGCGGGTGGGGGAGCGTCAGGACCGGGTCGTCCGAGACGACGTCGGCGTACGCGACGATGTCGACGTCGATCGTGCGCGCGCCCCAGCGCTCCTCGCGGACCCGGTGGAAGGCCTCCTCGACCGCGTGCGCCCGCTCCAGCAGGGAGGACGGGGGCAGGGTGGTCTTGAGGACGACGACCGCGTTGAAGTACGACGGCTGGCTGCCGGGCTCGACGCCCCAGGGCTCCGTCTCGTAGACCGGGGACACGGCCTTGATGCGGACGCCGGGGGTGTCCTCCAGGGCGTCGATGGCTCCCTGGAGGGTCTCCAGGCGGTTGCCCAGGTTCGCGCCGATGGAGATCACGGCGCGCCTCGGGTTGCTGAGCGTGGTGTCGGCGGCGTCCACCTGCTGCACCACGGAGGCGGGCACCGGCTGGACGGTCGGGTCGCTGTGACCCTCGGTGAACGAGAAGGTCATACTCGGCTCCGGGTGATGGTGACGGTCACGTCGTCGAAGGGGACGGTGATCGGGGCGTCCGGCTTGTGGACGCGGACCTCGACCTCCTCGACCCCTTCGTGCTTCAGGCAGGTCTGCGCGATGCGCTCGGCGAGGGTCTCGATGAGGTTGACGGGCTCGCCCTGGACGACGGCCACGACCTCCTCGGCCACGATGCCGTAGTGCACGGTCTTCGCCAGGTCGTCGTCGGCGGCGGCCGGCCGGGTGTCCAGGCCCAGGACGAGGTCCACGATGAAGGTCTGGCCCTCCTCGCGCTCCTTGGGGAACACGCCGTGGTGCCCGCGGGCCTTCAGGCCGCTCAGCGCGACACGATCCACGCGAATCACTCCTGCAATCGTCGGTGGTGGCCGGTTCGTACCGTGTGCGGGCGGTACCCCGGCCTCGAACGAATCTACCTGCGAGCACTGACAACGCCGGGCCACGAGGGCGTGGGCGCTGTCCGGGGCCAGAGGGTTCATCGAGCGTTTCCCCTGGGGAACCCGGTGGCTCATGGGTCGGTAGCCGCCCCTACCCGCGCGTTCGTGATTCCAACCACTTCTTGCTCCCGACGGGTTCCAACGAGTTCCAACGGGTTCCGGCGGGTTCCCAGGGGGCTCTCCTGGGGCGCCTACCCATTCAGGACGGGGTGTCGTCGCTCTCGTCCTCGTCGTTTTCGGCCAGAACCGGGGACGCGTGGTGCGACCAGAGCTTCCAGCCCTCGGGGGTGCGCCGGAACACGTTCGTGGCGACCACGAGCTGGCCGACCAGGGGGCCCAGTTCGTCGCTGTCGTCGGGGGAGGGGCCGCCGCTGAGGATGTTCTCCGTGCAGGTGACCAGCGCGGTGTCACCGGTCACCGAGACGTGCACGTCGGTGAGGAAGAACTGGATGTACTCGGTGTTCGCCATGATCAGCGCGTACGACCGGAGGACCTCGCCGCGGCCGGTCAGCACCGGCCAGCCGGGGTGCACGCAGGAGATCACGCCGCTGTCCGCCGGGTCGTGGTACTCCTCGTCGACGCCGAGGTCGGCCGGGGTGAGCCAGAGCGCGGACAGCTCGTCGAAGTCACCGCGCTCCAGCGTCTCGTAGAACGCGGTGTTGGCGAGTTCCACCTGCTCGACGTCGGTGTGCGGGGCGGTCACAGGGCTCCCTCGGAGCTGGTGTGCGAAGCCGCGCGGGCGCCCGGGGCGCGCGCCCCCTCGACGGCGCGTGCGACGCGTACGGCGTCGGCCGTGGCGCGGACCTCGTGGACGCGCACGGCCCAGGCGCCGGCGTGCGCCGCGAGCGCGGAGACGGCGGCCGTGGCGGCGTCGCGCTCGCGCGCGGGCGGGGGCGCTCCCTCGGGTCCTGCCAGGACGCGGCCGAGGAACCGTTTGCGGGAGGCGGCGACCAGGAGGGGGTGGCCGAGGGCGAGCAGGCGGTCGAGGTGGGCGAGGAGGACGAGGTCGTGCTCGGCGTCCTTGGAGAAGCCGAGGCCCGGGTCGACGACGACACGGTCGGGGGCGACACCGCCGGCCAGAACGGCCTCCACGCGTGCGTGCAGTTCGTCGACGACCTCGGTGACGACGTCCTCGTAGACGCCTCTGACGTTGCCGCCCTCCAGGAAGCCGCGCCAGTGCATGACGACGAAGGGGGCGCCCGAGGCGGCGACGACCGGGATCATCGCGGGGTCGGCGAGGCCGCCGCTGACGTCGTTGACCAGGGCGGCGCCGGCGGCGAGGGCCTGCTCGGCGACGGAGGCGCGCATGGTGTCGACGGAGACGGTGACGCCCTCGGAGGCGAGGCCACGCACGACGGGGATGACACGCTTGAGTTCCTCGGCCTCGTCGACGCGGGAGGCGCCGGGGCGGGTGGACTCACCGCCGACGTCCACCAGGTCGGCGCCCTCGGTGACCAGGTCGAGGCCGCGCTTGACGGCCGCCGTGGTGTCGAAGAAGCGGCCGCCGTCGGAGAAGGAGTCGGGGGTGACGTTCACGACTCCCATGACCGCGCACCGGTCCCACTCCGGAAGGCCCGTGACGCGCCCGCGTCCGCTCTGCTTGCTCATACGTTCAGCCTAGGCCCAGAGCGAGGGGGTACGGCCCTGCGGGCAGGCTGGAAGCGCGCTGGTCCGGTGTGGGAGGGGACTCCGGCGCGCCGGTCGGGCCGCCGCCGCTGGACGCCGCCTGCGACGGGGACCTCACCGACCAGGACTGGGAGCACGGCCTCGGCGGCGTCC
>NZ_JBLTJC010000203.1:0-18553 GCF_048158785.1 Streptomyces colwelliae
GCACACCGACGCACCACTCGCCTCAACCATGACCGCAAGGGACCACACCGGCAAACGGACCGCCACAGCCGTACAGGGCGCCCGACCGGAGCGACCGACGTCCGGCCCGCCAGGCCTCCCGCCACCGCCCCCACGTAAAAGAACGCGAAAAAACGAAAACCCCGACCGCACCTCCCCAGGTCTCCCTGGAGAAGCCCCGGCCGGGGCTCGCACACATCGTTGAGGCCGGTCAGCGCCTCATCGGTCTACATCAGCATGAGCGTCGTGTCAGCATGAGCGTCACGTCAGCGTGAGCGTCACGCGGCGACCACGTCCACCGCCTCGGCGGGGGCCTTGATGGTCACCCGTTCCGGTGGCACACCGGTCACCGACACGGAACCCAGCATCGGACGTACCGACGTGGGCACCGAACCGGTGGCCGCAGCAGACTGGGCCAGCTCGGCGAGAGCGAGCTCGTCGCTCACTTCCCGCATGAGCTCGGACATCCGTACGTCCAACGCGTCGCAGATGGCGGAGAGCAGTTCAGAGGAAGCCTCTTTCTGCCCCCGCTCCACCTCGGAGAGATAGCCGAGTGAGACTCGGGCGGACGAGGAGACTTCGCGCAGAGTACGGCCCTGGCGCTGGCGCTGCCGACGCAGCACGTCACCCAACAGGCGACGGAGCAGAATCATCGGTGGCTCCCTCCTCGGACCGCGTAGCCGCATCCTTCTCGCCCCACCGTACCGCCTTGCGCCGCGGCCGTGCGGGGAGCGATGTCGTGTTCACTCAGGGCTGCAAACATCAAAACCCCCCGTTCTGTTCCGTATCCTGTGTCCGCTCATTCCCGGTCTGTTCGCTCACGAGCCGCTCCAGAAGCAGCGCGAGTACGCTCCGTACACTCTCTCTACGAATTTCCGCCCGGCCGCCGTTCAACCGCAGCGCGGCCACTTTCCCGCCACCGGCGGCATCCGGATCCGGTCCGAAGGGCCCGTCCACGGCCACGAAAACGGTGCCCACGGGCTGTCCGTCCTGCGGCTCCGGGCCCGCCACACCGGTGGTCGCGATGCCCCAGTCGGCGCCCAGCGCCTTCCGCACGCCGACCGCCATCTGGGCCGCGACCTGCGCGTCTACGGCTCCCCGCTCGGCCAGCAGGGCCGCGTCGACACCGAGCAGTTCATGCTTCAGCTCGGTGGCATAGGCGGTGACCGAACCCCGGAAGGCCTTGGAGGCTCCGGGCACGGATGTGATCTCCGCCGCAACCAGACCACCGGTGAGCGACTCGGCGACAGCGAGCGTCGCACCGCTCACCGTCAGTAGTCGCACCACTTCAGTGGCCGTGGAACTCACGCTTCCGTCTCCTCCGACGCCGCCATGCGCTCGGCGATTCCCTGCCTGCGCAGCACAATGGCCTGTCTCACATAGTCGAGCCCGGTCAGCACGGTCAGAACGACCGCCGCCGCCATCACCCAGAACCGCAGAGTGGCGAGCCAGCCCGTCAGCGCCAGCACATACATCCCTACGGCCACGCCCTGGATGAGCGTCTTCAGCTTGCCGCCGCGCGACGCGGGAATGACGCCGTACCGGATGACAAGAAAACGCAGCAGCGTGATCCCGAGTTCCCGGCCGAGGATGACGACGGTCACCCACCACGGCAGATCGCCGAGCGAGGACAGACAGATCAGCGCCGCTCCCATGATCGCCTTGTCGGCGATGGGGTCGGCGATCTTCCCGAAGTCGGTGACGAGGTCGTACGTCCGCGCCAGATGGCCGTCGAACAGGTCGGTGATCATGGCGATGGCGAAGGCCGCCCAGGCGAACGAACGCATCGCCGGGTCGTACCCCCCGTCGGCCAGCATCAGGGCGACGAAGCCGGGGACGAGGAGCAGCCGGAGCATGGTCAGGAAGTTGGCGATGTTCCAGACGCTCGCCTGGTTGACCGCTGCGGCGACGACCTTCGCACCGCGCGCCGGCCGCGAACCACCGGGCACGCCCGGCTCGACAGCACCGGAAGAGGAACCACTGGCCGAGACTCCCCCGGAGGGGACACCGCCGGAGACCCTGCCCGACATCGCGCCGGAAGAGGCGCCACCGGAGGCCGCACCGGAACCCGCGCTCGCGGGCGCGCCGTTCGCGCTGGAGGTGCCGCCCGCCGCCGATGCCGGGACTCCGGTCATCTGCCCGCCTCCTCACTACACGCGAGCGAGCCCAGGAGCGGCTCGGCCACCAGGTCGACACCTTCCGTACCGACCACCTTCGCCTCGACCATACGGCCGACGCTCAGGCCCTCGCCGCTTGTGAGCAGCACCTGGCCGTCCGTCTCCGGCGCCTGGTGCTCGCCGCGGCCGTAGGCGCCGTCCTCGGAGTCCACCGACTCCACCAGCACGTGCACGGTCTCGCCGACGCGCTCCTCGGCGCGCTGCGAGACGAGTTCCTCGGCGAGCCGGGAGATGTGCGCGAGCCGCGCGTCAACGACGTCCTGGTCGAGCTTCTTGTCGTACGTCGCCGCCTCCGTGCCCTCCTCGTCGGAGTAGCCGAAGACGCCGATGGCGTCCAGGCGCGCGCCGTTCAGGAAGCGCTCCAACTCGGCCAGGTCGGCCTCGGTCTCGCCGGGGAAGCCCACGATGAAGTTCGAGCGCACTCCGGCCTGCGGGGCCTTGGAGCGGATGGTGTCGAGCAGTTCGAGGAAGCGGTCGGTGTCGCCGAAGCGGCGCATGGAACGCAGCACGTCGGGCGCGGAGTGCTGGAAGGACAGGTCGAAGTAGGGCGCGACCTTCGGCGTCGACGTGAGCACGTCGATGAGGCCGGGGCGCATCTCGGCGGGCTGGAGGTAGCTGACCCGCACCCGCTCCAAGCCGTCGATCTCCGCCAGCTCGGGCAGCAGCGTCTCCAGGAGGCGGATGTCGCCCAGGTCCTTGCCGTAGGACGTGTTGTTCTCGGAGACCAGCATGATCTCCTTGACACCCTGCTCGGCCAGCCAGCGTGTCTCGTTCAGTACGTCGCTCGGGCGGCGGGAGATGAAGGAGCCGCGGAAGGACGGGATGGCGCAGAAGGAGCAGCGCCGGTCGCAGCCGGAGGCGAGCTTCACCGAGGCGACCGGTGAGCCGTCCAGGCGGCGGCGCAGGGGCGCACGGGGGCCCGAGGCGGGCGCGAGGCCGTCCGGGAGGTCGACCGGGCCGTGGCCGGGCAGCGCGACGTCGGCGGCGGACTCCTGCCGGTCGGCGGGGCTGATCGGCAGCAGCTTGCGGCGGTCGCGCGGGGTGTGCGAGGCGTGGATGCCGCCGTTCAGGATGGTCTGGAGGCGGTCGGAGATGTCGGAGTAGTCGTCGAAACCGAGCACTCCGTCGGCCTCGGGCAGCGCCTCGGCGAGCTCCTTGCCATACCGCTCGGCCATGCAGCCCACCGCCACGACGGCTTGCGTTCTGCCATGGCCCTTCAGGTCATTGGCTTCCAGGAGGGCGTCGACGGAGTCCTTCTTGGCGGCCTCGACGAAGCCACAGGTGTTGACGACGGCGACGTCCGCGTCCTCGGCGTCCTCCACGAGTTGCCAGCCGTCCGCCTCCAAGCGGCCTGCGAGCTCCTCCGAGTCCACCTCGTTACGGGCGCAGCCAAGAGTGACGAGTGCGACGGTACGGCGTTCAGGCATGGGCTCAAGACTACTTCGTCCCACTGACACCCCACGTCGAAGGGGTTGGCCGATCTTGGCCAACCCCTTGAACAACCACCCCGTCGGGCCGATCAGCCGACCTCGGGGTCGCCCTTCGTGTACGTGAGGCGCTCCACCGCTCCGGGCTGGAAGTCGTCCTCGATCTTCTTGCCGTTGACGTAGAGCTGGATCGCACCGGCGTCGCCGAGGATCAGGTTGACCTTCGAGCTGTCCTGGAAGGTCTTGGACTCGCCCTTCTTGAGGAGTCCGTCGAAGAGCATCCGGCCGTTGTGGTCCTTGGCGGAGATCCAGCTGCGGCCGTCGACCGCGCTCACCTGGACCGTCACCTTGTCCTGCGGCGCGGCGGCGATGGCACTGTCGGAGGGGTCGGACTTGGGCGTGGCCGAGTCCGTGTTCGAGGGCTTGGGCGCGGCGGACTTGCTGGTGCTGGGCGTGGCTCCCTGGGTGACCTGCGACGCCGCGTCGGTGTCGCTGTCGCCGCCCTTGAACGCCGTGAACCCGACGAAGCCGACCACAGCGACGATCGCGGCGACCATGGCCGCGGTCCAGTTGGGTCCCCGCCGCTCGGGACGGATACGTTCCGCCTCGAAGAGGGGCGCCGCCGGCGTCGGGGCCGGGCGTCCGCCGTGATCGTCGTCGTAACGCGCGAGGAGCGGTGCGGGATCGGTGTGGACGGCCTTGGCGAGGGTCCTGATGTGCCCGCGGGCGTAGACGTCACCGCCGCAGGGCGTGAAGTCGTCGGCCTCGATGGCGTGCACGATGGCGATGCGGACCCGGGTGGCACTGCTGACGTCGTCGACGGTCAGCCCGGCGGCGATACGTGCCTGCTGCAGGGCTCGGCCGACGGAAGGGCGGGCTTCTTCCTCATGACCCTCTTCGGAGCGACCGTCTTCGAACGGACGCTCGTCTTCAGGGGAGTTGCCGATGGACACGGGGGCGCCTTTCGAGCGTGTAGCCGCCTGTGCTGGAAATTCAGTCTAGGGGGGGTACCGAAGGGTGGGGCAACCGGGCGGTGGGACTTTGTACGCCATCGGTATGGCCGGACAGCCCGATGGCGAGTCAGACACGGACCCCATGGTGGGAGCCCCGTCTGTCTTCTCGCTCAACTTGACGTACGGCAAAGGGAAACGGTTGCCCGACGATCTCTAACGGGTGGATCACGGTCGCATCCTTTCGGCGGACCTTCCGGCGGACGCCTACCCTTCAGACTCCCCGCGGATCACCGCGAGCACGCCGTCCAGCTCGTCAGCCTTCACAAGAACGTCACGTGCCTTGGATCCCTCGCTGGGTCCGACGATGCCCCTGGACTCCATGAGGTCCATGAGCCGCCCCGCCTTGGCGAAGCCGACACGCAGTTTGCGCTGGAGCATCGAGGTGGACCCGAACTGCGTGGACACGACCAGCTCGACCGCCTGGCACAGCAGATCGAGGTCGTCGCCGATCTCCTCGTCGATCTCCTTCTTCTGCTTGCTGCCCACGGTGACGTCGTCCCGGAAGACCGGCGCCATCTGGTCCTTGCAGTGCTGGACGATCACCGCGACCTCGCCCTCGGTGACGAAGGCGCCCTGCATACGGGTCGGCTTGTTCGCCCCCATCGGCAGGAACAGGCCGTCTCCCTTGCCGATCAGTTTCTCGGCGCCGGGCTGGTCGAGGATGACCCGGGAGTCGGCGAGCGAGGAGGTGGCGAACGCGAGCCTGGAGGGCACGTTCGCCTTGATCAGACCGGTGACGACATCGACGGACGGCCGCTGCGTGGCGAGCACCAGGTGGATGCCGGCCGCGCGCGCGAGCTGCGTGATGCGCACGATGGAGTCCTCGACGTCCCGCGGCGCGACCATCATCAGGTCGGCGAGCTCGTCGACGATCACCAGGAGATACGGATAGGTCTTGAGCTCCCGCTCGCTGCCCTCCGGAGTCTTCAGCTTGCCGTCGCGGATGGCCTGGTTGAAGTCGTCGATGTGCCGGTACCCGAAGGCCGCGAGGTCGTCATACCTGAGGTCCATCTCGCGTACGACCCACTGGAGCGCCTCGGCGGCCCTCTTCGGGTTGGTGATGATGGGCGTGATCAGGTGCGGGATGCCTTCGTAGGCGGTCAGTTCGACGCGCTTGGGGTCGACGAGGACCATGCGCACGTCCTCGGGGGTCGCGCGCACCATGACGGAGGTGATCAGGCAGTTGATGCACGACGACTTACCGGAACCGGTGGCTCCGGCGACCAGCACGTGCGGCATCTTCGCCAGGTTGGCCATCACATAGCCGCCCTCGACGTCCTTGCCGAGCGCCACCAGCATCGGGTGGTCGTCCTCGGCCGCGTCCGCGAGACGCAGTACGTCACCGAGGTTGACCATCTCGCGGTCGGTGTTCGGGATCTCGATGCCGACCGCGGACTTGCCGGGGATCGGGCTGATGATCCGCACATCGGGACTGGCGACGGCGTAGGCGATGTTCTTGGTGAGCGCGGTGATCCGCTCGACCTTGACGGCGGGGCCCAGCTCGACCTCGTAGCGCGTGACCGTCGGCCCGCGCGTGAAGCCGGTGACCGAGGCGTCGACCTTGAACTCCATGAAGACGTTCTGGAGGGAGGCGACGACGACGTCGTTGGCGGCGCTGCGCGTCTTGCCGGGGCCGCCGCGCTCCAGGAGGTCGAGCGACGGCAGCGAGTACGTGATGTCGCCGGCCAGCTGGAGCTGCTCGGCCCGCGGCGGCAGGTCCCGCATCTCCTCCGGGGGCGCCTTGGTCAGGTCCGCCACGACGCGCTCGACCGGCTCGGGCTTGAGCTTCTCCTGCTTGGGGCGCGCGGCGGGCGCCGGGACGGGCGTCGGGGTGGTGTCCTCGCGGTCTCCCCCGACCCGTACGCCCTGGGTGAGGTCGGCGACGATCGGCGAGGGCGGCATGCCGTGCAGGACGGCCCCGTCGAGCGCGGCAGCGGCGGCCGCCGCGACGTCCACGGCGTCCATGGGGCGGTGCATGTCGGGCTGGGGCACGGCGGAGCGCCGGGGGCGGCTCCGGCGCTTGGAGAGGGCGTCCTGCTCGGCGCTGTCGGGGTCGTAGGCCTCGGGGGTGCTCCCGCGCTTGCGGGGGCGTGCGGGCAGCGCGTCGCGCCACTGCTCGTCGTAGCGCTCGTCGTCCTCGCCGACGAACTCGTCCTCGTCGTCGTAGTCGTGGACGATGCCCAGCTTCACCCCGAGCAGCCGCAGGCGCTGCGGGATCGCGTTGACGGGCGTGGCCGTGACGACCAGCAGCCCGAAGACGGTGAGCAGCACGAGCAGGGGTACGGCGAGGACCTCGCCCATGGTGTACGTCAGCGGGGTCGCCACGCCCCAGCCGATGAGGCCGCCGGCGTCCCTTATGGCCTGCATGCCGTCGCTGCGCGCGGGCGCGCCGCAGGCGATGTGGACCTGGCCGAGCACGCCGATGACGAGCGCGGACAGGCCGATCACGATGCGGCCGTTGGCCTCGGGCTTCTCGGGGTGCCGGATGAAGCGCACGGCGATCACCGCGAGCAGTATCGGCACGAGCAGGTCGAGGCGGCCGAAGGCGCCGGTCACCAGGATCTCGACGAGGTCGCCGACCGGGCCGCGCAGATCGGCCCACGTACCGGCCGCGACGATCAGCGCGAGGCCGAACAGCAGCAGCGCGACACCGTCCTTGCGGTGGGCCGGGTCCAAGTTCTTCGCACCCTGCCCTATCCCCCGGAACACCGCGCCGACGGCGTGCGCCGCGCCGAGCCAGACGGCGCGCACGAGCTTGACGATGCCCCCGGTGGGGCTGGGCGCCGGCTTGGGCGCGGGGCGGGCGGTCTTCTTGGCGACCGCCTTCTTCGCGGGGGCCCTTTTCGCAGCGGCCTTCTTCGCCGGAGCCTTCGCCGGAGCAGCCCTCTTGGCGGGCTGCTTCTTGGCTGCGGAGGGACGTGAGGCCATAGGTGTGAGGTTACCTGTGGAGACGGCAGCGGACACGTGTGCCCACTGCTTCACCCGTTCGTGTCGCCCGTACGAGACCGGGAACTGACGTCCGTTCACGCACAACTGCGCCCGCGGCGGACGTCAGTTCTGCGACGGGACCGAAGGTGCTCCGCTGCCCGTACCCGGCTCCAGGGCGTCGAGTGCCCTGCGCAGCCCGGTGAGTTTGCGTTCGAGATGAGCCGCGGTCGCTACGGCCGCCGCGTCCGCCGACTCGTCGTCGAGCTGCTTGGACAGCGCCTCCGCCTGCTCCTCGACGGCCGCGAGCCGCGCCGACAGCTCGGCGAGCAGTCCGGCGGGTTCCTTGGCCGCCCCGACCGCGGGCTTGCCGTCCAACTGGAGCCGCAGCAGCGCCGCCTGCTCCCGAAGCTGGCAGTTCTTCATGTAGAGCTCGACGAAGACCGAGACCTTCGCGCGCAGCACCCACGGGTCGAACGGCTTGGAGATGTAGTCGACCGCGCCCGCCGCGTACCCCCGGAAGGTGTGGTGCGGGCCGTGGTTGATCGCGGTGAGGAAGATGATCGGGATGTCCCGGGTCCGCTCCCGTCGCTTGATGTGCGCGGCGGTTTCGAAACCGTCCATGCCCGGCATCTGGACGTCCAGCAGAATGACCGCGAAGTCGTCCGTCAGCAGTGCTTTGAGCGCTTCCTCCCCGGACGATGCCCGAACCAGTGTCTGATCGAGCGCAGAGAGGATGGCCTCCAGCGCCAGCAGATTCTCCGGCCGGTCATCGACCAGGAGGATCTTGGCCTTCTGCACCATGGCCCGCCCTCCTCGCCCCGGATGTGCACCGGGCGCCGCCCCAGGGGACGACTCTCTTGCGCCGTCCGTCCTTGTGCCGGTCATGGTAGCCGCACCCCGCCTGTCGCCACACCCTGTCACCGTGATGTCACTGTGCACGTAGCAGAAACGTAGCGGGAGACCAGAAGGTTCCCCGAATCCCGCACTTCTACACGGCTCCGGCCACCCTGAGTCAGCAACTCCGCGTGGCCATCGAACGTTCCCCGCACCGTTCCCGCTGCTTTTTCGTCAAGTCCGCCCGTTTCCTTCAC
Organism: Streptomyces colwelliae; assembly: GCF_048158785.1. Classification (NCBI taxonomy): domain Bacteria; kingdom Bacillati; phylum Actinomycetota; class Actinomycetes; order Kitasatosporales; family Streptomycetaceae; genus Streptomyces; species Streptomyces colwelliae. Next base: position 8,655 of record NZ_JBLTJC010000203.1, read on the forward strand.
TCCTCGCGCATCCACTGCTCCATCACCGACAGCAGATGATCGGGATCGACCGGCTTGGTGACGTAGTCCGAGGCACCGGACTCGATCGCCTTCTCCCGGTCGCCCTTCATCGCCTTCGCGGTCAGCGCGATGATCGGGAGCCCGGCGAACTGCGGCATCCTGCGGATCGCCGTCGTCGTCGCGTATCCATCCATCTCGGGCATCATGATGTCCATCAGAACGACCGTCACATCGTCGTGCTGCTCCAGGACTTCGATGCCCTCGCGGCCGTTCTCCGCGTACAGCACGGACAGCCCGTGCTGCTCCAGGACGCTGGTCAGCGCGAAGACGTTGCGGATGTCGTCATCGACGATCAGCACCTTCTCCCCGCCGAACCGGATGCCCCGGCGCGACGGCGGCGCCACCTCCGGGGCCGCCCACTGGTCCCGTACGGTCTGCCCCAGTTGGGCGGACTCGACGGCCCGGCGACGCCGCCTGAAGAGCGCGGCGGCACCGTTCTGCGTCTCGTGGTACGACTTCACCTCGGCCGGCGTCTCGATGTCCACCTCGCTCCGCTCCGACAGCTCGGCGAGTTCCGCCGCGGACACCACCAGATCTCCCGCCTCCAGCGCGGGCAGCTGCTGGTAGCCCTGCGGGGGCAGTTCGCTCGGGTGCAGCGGCAAATACAGCGTGAACGTCGAACCGCGCCCCGGTTCGCTCTGCGCGTGGATCTCACCGCCGAGCAGCTGCGCGATCTCCCGGGAGATCGACAACCCGAGGCCCGTACCGCCGTACTTGCGACTGGTCGTACCGTCCGCCTGCTTGAACGCCTCGAAGATGACCCGCATCTTGCTGCCCGCGATCCCGATCCCGGTGTCGGTCACCGAGAACGCGATCAGGGCGGCGTCCGCGTCCCGCAGCGAACCGGCCTCCAGGAGCTGCTCCCGGATCGCCACCGGCACATCCGCGCCGGCCGGCCGGATGACCAGCTCGACCGCCCCGGAGTCGGTGAACTTCACCGCGTTGGACAGCAGGTTGCGCAGCACCTGAAGGAGCCGCTGCTCGTCGGTGTGCAGTGTGGCGGGCAGTTCCGGCGACACCCGGACGGACAGGTCGAGGCCCTTCTCCGCGGTCAGCGGGCGGAAAGTGGCCTCTACGTAGTCGACGAGCTGGACGAGCGCGATCCGCGTCGGGGAGACGTCCATCTTGCCCGCCTCGACCTTCGACAGGTCCAGGATGTCGTTGATCAGCTGGAGCAGGTCGGAGCCCGCGCCGTGGATCGTCTCGGCGAACTCGACCTGCTTCGGGGAGAGGTTCCCCTCCGCGTTGTCGGCGAGCAACTTGGCCAGGATCAGCAGCGAGTTGAGCGGAGTGCGCAGCTCGTGAGACATGTTCGCGAGGAACTCGCTCTTGTAGCGCATCGACACCGCGAGCTGCTCGGCGCGCTCCTCCAGGACCTGCCGCGCCTCCTCGATCTCGGTGTTCTTGACCTCGATGTCGCGGTTCTGCTGGGCCAACAGCTCGGCCTTCTCCTCCAGTTCGGCGTTGGACGACTGGAGTGCCTTCTGCCGGTTCTCCAACTCGGCCGACCGCTCCCGGAGTTGCTCGGTCAGCTCCTGCGACTGCTTCAGCAGCACCTCCGTCTTGGTGTTGACGGAGATGGTGTTGACGCTGGTCGCGATCATCTCGGCGATCTGGTTGAGGAAGTCCTTCTGGATGTGCGTGAAGGGCGTGAACGAGGCCAGCTCGATGATGCCGAGCACCTTCCCCTCGAACAGCACCGGCAGCACGATCACCTGCGCGGGCGGCGCCTCCCCGAGCCCCGAGGAGATCTTCAAGTAGCCACTGGGCGCGTTCTCCACGAGGATCGTGCGCCGTTCCTGGGCGGCCGTCCCGATCAGCGCCTCACCGGGCCTGAACGAGGTCGGCATGGACCCCATGGAGTAGCCGTACGACCCGAGCATGCGCAGTTCGTACGCCTCCTCGCCCTCGGCGTCCGCAAGGGGCAGCGCGAGGAAGAACGCGCCGTGCTGTGCGGAGACCACCGGCGTCAGCTCGCTCATGATCAGCGAGGCGACGTCGTCCAGGTCGCGGCGGCCCTGCATCAGCGCGGAGATGCGGGCGAGGTTGCCCTTGAGCCAGTCCTGCTCCTTGTTGGCGATCGTGGTGTCGCGCAGGTTGGCGATCATCTTGTTGATGTAGTCCTGGAGTTCCTGGATCTCGCCGGCCGCGTCGACGTCGATCTTCAGGTTCAGGTCGCCCCGGGTCACCGCGGTCGCCACGCGCGCGATGGCACGCACCTGGCGGGTCAGGTTCCCGGCCATCTCGTTCACCGACTCGGTGAGGTCGCGCCAGGTGCCGTCGACGTCACGCACGCGTGCCTGGCCGCCGAGCTGGCCCTCCGTACCCACCTCACGGGCGACCCGGGTGACCTCCTCGGCGAAACTGGACAGCTGATCGACCATCGTGTTGATCGTCGTCTTCAGTTCGAGGATCTCGCCGCGGGCGTCGATGTCGATCTTCTTGGTCAGGTCGCCCTTGGCGATGGCCGTGGTGACCATCGCGATGTTGCGCACCTGACCGGTCAGGTTGGACGCCATCCCGTTCACGGACTCGGTGAGGTCCTTCCACGTGCCTGCCACACCGGGCACGCGCGCCTGACCGCCGAGGATGCCGTCCGTGCCCACCTCGCGGGCCACCTTGGTGACCTGGTCGGCGAACGAACTCAGCGTCTTCACCATGGTGTTGAAGGTGTCGGCGAGCTGCGCGACCTCGCCGCGCGCCTCGATCGTCACCGTCCGGGTCAGGTCGCCGTTGGCGACGGCAGCCGCGACCTGGGAGATGTTCCGCACCTGCATGGTCAGGTTGTTGGCCATCAGGTTGACGTTGCCGCTGAGGTCCTTCCAGATGCCCGTGACACCCGGTACGTGCGCCTGGCCGCCCAGGATGCCCTCGGTGCCCACCTCGCGGGCCACCCGGGTCACCTGCTCGGCGAACGACGACAGCTGGTCGACCATCGTGTTGACCGTCGTGACGAGTTCGAGGATCTCGCCCTTGGCGTCGACGGTGATCTTCTTGGAGAGGTCGCCCTTGGCGACGGCGGTCGTGACCTCGGCGATCTGGCGCACCTGGATGGTCAGGTTGTTCGCCATGAAGTTCACCGACTGGGTGAGGTCCTTCCAGGTGCCGGAGACACCCTGCACCTCGGCCTGACCGCCCAACTGCCCTTCGGTGCCCACCTCGCGGGCCACGCGCGTGACCTCCTCGGCGAACGAGGACAGCTGGTCGACCATCGTGTTCAGGGTGTTCTTCAGCTCCAGGATCTCCCCGCGCGCGTCCACGGTGATCTTCTGGGACAGGTCACCCCGGGCCACCGCGGTCGCGACCTGGGCGATGTTGCGCACCTGGGCGGTGAGGTTGCCGGCCATGCCGTTCACCGAGTCGGTCAGGTCGCGCCACACACCGGCGACGCCGGGCACCTGCGCCTGCCCGCCCAGCCGGCCCTCCGTGCCCACCTCGCGGGCCACCCGGGTCACCTGGTCCGCGAAGGCCGAGAGCTGGTCGACCATCGTGTTGATGGTGTTCTTCAGCTCCAGGATCTCTCCGCGCGCGTCCACGTCGATCTTCTGGGACAGGTCGCCCTGGGCCACCGCCGTGGTCACCTGGGCGATGTTGCGCACCTGGGAGGTCAGGTTCCCGGCCATCGAGTTGACGGAGTCGGTGAGTTCCTTCCAGGTGCCCGAGACGCCGTCCACGCGCGCCTGGCCGCCCAGCCGGCCCTCGGTGCCCACGTCACGGGCCATCCGGGTCACCTGGTCGGCGAACGACGACAGCTGGTCGACCATCGTGTTGACGGTGTTCTTCAACTGAAGCATCTCGCCGGACACGTCGACGGTGACCTTCTGCGACAGGTCGCCGTTGGCCACGGCCGTCGTCACCTGCGCGATGTTCCTCACCTGTCCGGTGAGGTTGCGGAACGCCGTGTTGACGGAGTCCGTCAGGTCCTTCCACGTTCCGGCCGCGCCCGGCACCTGTGCCTGGCCGCCCAGTTCACCCTCGACACCGATCTCGCGCGCCACGCGCGTGACCTCGGCACCGAACGAGGACAGCTGGTCGACCATCCCGTTGACGGTGTTCTTCAGTTCCAGCATCTCGCCGGCCACGTTCACGGTGACCTTCTGGGACAGGTCACCGCTCGCCACAGCGGTCGTCACGGCGGCGATGTCCCGCACCTGGATCGTCAGGTTCCGGAAGACCGTGTTCACCGAATCGGTGAGGTCCTTCCACGTTCCCGCCGCACCCGGCACGTTCGCCTGCCCGCCGAGCTGCCCCTCGGCGCCGACCTCGTTGGCCACGCGCGTGACCTCGTCCGCGAACGTACGCAGCGTCTCGGTCATCTGGTTGATCGTCTCGGCGAGCTGGGCGACCTCGCCCCGCGCGGAGACGGTCACCTTCTGCGACAGGTCACCGTTGGCGACAGCCGTCGTCACCTGGGCGATCCCGCGCACCTGGGCCGTCAGGTTGCCGGCCATGATGTTCACCGAGTCGGTGAGGTCTTTCCACACACCGGCCACACCCGGCACCTGCGCCTGGCCGCCCAGTTCGCCCTCGGTACCCACCTCACGGGCGACTCGCGTCACCTCGGAGGAGAACGACGACAGCTGGTCCACCATCGTGTTGACGGTGTTCTTGAGCTCCAGCATCTCGCCGGCGACATGGACCGTGACCTTCCGCGACAGGTCACCCTTGGCGACCGCCGTGGTCACCAGCGCGATGTCCCGCACCTGGGCCGTCAGCCGGTACGCCATCGTGTTGACCGACTCCGTGAGGTCCTTCCACGAGCCGGACATGCCACGCACGCGTGCCTGCCCGCCCAGCTTGCCCTCGGTGCCCACCTCGCTGGCCACGCGCGTGACCTCGTCGGTGAACGTCGACAGCTGGTCGACCAGGTTGTTGACGGTCCGCCCGACCTTCAGGAACTCCCCGCGCAGTGGATGCCCGGTCCCGTCCGGCGCCTGCGTCCGCAGCTCCATGCGCGGCGACAGATCACCCTCGGCCACCGCGGACAGCACCCGTCCGACCTCGGAGACGGGCCGTACGAGGTCGTCCACGAGCGCGTTGGAGGCATCGATGGCCGAGGCCCAGGAACCCTCGCAGGCGCCCGTCTCCAGCCTCTCCGTGAGCTTTCCCTCACGGCCCACCATGCGCCGCACCCGGGACAGCTCACCCGTGAGGTGCAGATTGCGGTCGGCCACCTCGTTGAACACGGCGGCGATCTCCGACATCACGCCGTCGCCGGACACCGTGAGCCGCTTGCGGAAGTTCCCGTCCCGCATGGAGACCAGAGCCGTCAGCAGCCGGTCCAAGGAGGCAGCGTCCACCTCCGTGGTCCCATTGCGCGGTTTGCGCTGGTTCTTCGGGGACTGTCCGCCTTTCGCGCGCGTCTTGGTGGCCCGCGTCGCTGCGCCAGACTCCACTGTGTCCCTCCCGCAGGGGTCGACCGTTACTGCTGTGCTCGGCTGCTACTGCTCGGCGTTTCAGCTACCGCCGCGTATCTCTGCCCGGTTTACCGGGCTTCAACAGGGCCCGGCGCCCTCCGTACACAGAAGACACCCAGCCTGCCCGGACCTTCACCAGAATCCTGCCCAGTGTTTCACCCTGCCTGAACCAGGCCATAACAGTTCGGCAGCTTCGCACACGGTCCGCACACCCTGAGAAGGAAACACTGCGGACCGGCATCCGCATGGACGGTGAAGGTAAGTAACCTTGCATGCGGCTGTCCAGCCGCGCCGGTTCCGTCCGGCCTGGGCGGTGGCACGAGCACGAGCGGGCAGGCATCGGAGGGGCACCGCACCATGACCACCGGACTGCATCCTGGGGGAGCGCCTCAGGATCCCCCGCCGACCGGAAACCAGCCGGTGCCCCGGCAGGCGCCGATCGGCCATGGTGACCTGCCCGCCGACAACAGGCCGAGGAGTTCTGTGATCACCGCGCGCGCGGCCGCCAGCTTCGACCCCGTCGGACGATCGGTCGCCACCGCGCGGTCCTTCGTCCGCGACACCCTCCAGGGCTGGGGCTTCGCCGACATCGTCGACGACGCCGTGGTCCTCACCAGCGAGCTGGTGACCAACGCCGTCGTCCACGCGGGCACGGCTGCGGATGTGCTGTGTCTACGGAGTGACGACGGCGTGAGGATCGAGGTCGCCGACCACTACCCGGAGCGCGAGATCCCCCTCCAGGGGGCCGCGATCACCATGAGCAGCCCCGACCGCGAGGGCGGCCGCGGCCTCCAGCTGTGCGCGGCCCTGGCCAGCCGCTGGGGCGTCGACTACACCCCCACGAAGAAGCTGGTCTGGTTCCAACTCGACCTCCCCGCACGCCCGGTGGGCACCCGCGCGGCCGGCCCGTCCCTACCGGCCGCCCTGCTCCCCCTCGCCGACGGCAGGGTCCGCGTCGCGGTCGTCCAGATCGACCGTACGGGCTCCATCGCGTCCTGGAACGAGGACGCCGAGGAACTCTTCGGCTACGCCGCCGAGCAGGTCACCGGCAAGCCCCTCACCGACCTCGCCGCCTGGCCGCACACCCCGGGCACCAGCACCGGCATCGCCGAGGCACTCCGCCTCTCCCGCTGGGAGGGCACCTACGGCGTCCGCGGCGCCGACGGCCGCGTGACCCCGGTCTACGCCTCCCACCTCCGCGTCCGCGACACGGGCGGCGAGCCGTCAACCGTGTGCCTCCTGGTGAGGGACCACGAACGCGCGGTTCTCCAGACCCCGTTGCGCGGCCCCGCCCCCGACGCGGCGTCCACCCCGGACGGCCAGAACACCGACCCCTTCGAGGTGTTCATCGGCTCCCCCGCGCCGGACGACCTCGACGGCCTCCTCCAGCGCACGGTCGAGCGCGCCCGCGACATGCTCGACGGCGACTCCGCCTTCCTGCTCCTCGCGACCGACGACGAGACCGAGTTGGAGGTCCGCGCCTCCACCGGCCTGCCCTCCGCCCGCCAGCGCTTCGCACGCGTGCCCGTCGAGGCGGGCCCCGGCCGCTACGGCTCCGCCCGCATGCCGGCCGTCCACGAGGACCTCCAGGCCGTCCCGGGCGCCGTACCGCTCCTCAGCGGCACCGGAATGCGCTCGGTCGTCACGGTCCCCCTGAAAGTGGAGGGCCGCCTCACCGGCTCCCTAGGAGTGGCCGCCGAAGGTCCCAACAAGTACTCGAACGAAGAAGCGCTACGCCTCCAATTCGCCGCCGACCGCATCGCGTTGGCGGTCGAGTCGGCCCGCCTCGGCGAACTGGAACGCCTGCGCCGCGGCTCGCTCAGCTTCCTCGTCGAGGCCTCCGACCTCCTCGCGGGCACCCTCGACCGCGATCAAACCCTGGCCCTGATGGCCCAGATGACCGTCCCGACCCTCGCCACCTGGTGCGCGGTCTACACGATCGCCGACCAGTCCTCGGACCCGTACCTCTCGTACGTCCTGCACGAGGACGAGGAACTCATCGACGGCATCAAGTCGTTGCTCTCGAAGATCGCCCCTCCGGACCCGGTCCCCACCCCCGGCGCCCGCGTCTGGGCCGCCCCCGCCGAAGCGGCCCACCAGGCCGCCCTGCGCACCTCCATGCGCAGCCTCGGCCTCGGAGAACCGACCCGCCGCGTCAGCTCGGGCATCGGACCGACTCTCGCTACGGCTTCGGCAGTCGGCGGCGAGACGGTCGTCCTCCCCCTGGTCGCGCGCAACCGTGTCATCGGCATGCTGACCCTCGGCAAGCCCACCGACGAACACTTCCGCCAGGAAATCCTGGAACTGGCCGAGGACTTGAGCCGACGGGCAGCCCTCGCCCTCGACAACGCCCGCCTGTACTCCGAGCGCACGGCCATCAGCCAGTCCCTCCAGCGCAGCCTCCTGCCCCCCGACCTCCCGCACATCGAGGGCGTCGAGGTCGAGGTCATCTACCGCGCGGCCGGCGAGGGCAACGAAGTGGGCGGCGACTTCTACGACCTCTTCCCCATCCGCGACGGCGTCTACGGCTTCGCCATCGGCGACGTCTGCGGCACAGGCCCCGAGGCCGCCGCGGTCACCGGCCTGGCCCGCCACGCCCTCCGCCTGCTCGCCAGGGAGGGCTTCGGCGGCCCCGCGGTCCTGGAGCGCCTCAACTCCGCGATCCTCGACGAGGGCGCCCGCAGCCGCTTCCTGACGCTCCTCTACGGCGAGTTGTGGCCCCAGGAGGACGGCAGCGCCGAACTGAAGGTGGTCTGCGCCGGCCACCCCCTCCCGCTCCGCCTCCGCCAGGACGGCACGGTCGAACCGGCCGCCGAACCCCAGCCCCTCCTCGGCGTCATGGACGACCTGGAGCTCTACGAGCAGACGGTCACCCTCGACCCCGGCGACGTCCTCCTGTGCGTCACGGACGGCGTCACGGAACGCCGTGAGGGAACCCGCATGCTCGGCGACGACGGCCTCACCGACGTCCTCACCACCTGCACGGGCCTCACGGCAGGGGCGGTAGCGGCCCGAGTCATGCGAGCGGTGGAACGCTTCGCATCAGACGCCCCCTCCGACGACATGGCCATCCTGGCGATGCGCGTCCCGGGCCTCCAGAAGGACTGACCGACCCCGAACACACAGAAGGCCCCGCCCAATTGGGCGGGGCCTTCTGATGTCTGGAGCCCTCTAACGGAATCGAACCGTTGACCTTCTCCTTACCATGGAGACGCTCTACCGACTGAGCTAAGAGGGCCTGTCGCTTTCCCGAGGTTTCCCTCGCGGCAACGAAAAGAATCATACCCCGAACAGGCCCGTGCGCCCAACCACCGCTGCCCGACCGAGACTCGATCAGAAAGCGGGCTGCAACAGACCCCCGAGCGCATTGCACGCGGACACGATCCGCTGCATCTCCCGCTTCGTCAACGAGGCGTCCACCGGCAGCGCGAGCGTCTCGTCCGCGGCCCGCTCGGTCTCCGGCAGCGCCACACACCGCCGGTACTCCGGCAACCGGTGCACAGGCGTCTTCACCGGCACCCGGCACTCAACTCCCCTACCGCGCACGGCCCGAGCGAAGGCATCGCGATCCGGACGCCCGTTCCCCGGCACCCGCACGACGTACTGCTGATAGGTGTGCCCGTCCCCACCATCGGGCGTCCGCACCCCGCGCAACTTCGCGTCAAGATAGGCAGCCCGCTCCCGCCGCTGAGCCACCTCGTCGTACGGCGCCTCGGACTCCCCCTGCTGCAACACCAGCAGCCCATGCCGCTGCCCGACCCCGAGCAACCGCCCGACATCAGCAGACCGACCGAATCGATGTACGACAACTATCGCCGCGGTACGCGGAGTTACGGCCGCTTCGACAGCGGACGGATCAAGGCAGTAGGTCACCGGATCTATGTCGGCGAACACCGGCAGCCCACCCGCCAGAGTGACGGCCTCGGCGACTTCCACGTTCCCGAACGCCGGCACGACGACCTCGTCACCGAGTCCGACGCCCGCGGCCCTGAGCATTGCAGCAGTACCCATGCTCGGATGGTGATTGCGCAACGTGAACTACAAGTGACGCACAACAAAAAAGGGTTGGACCCCGAACCGAAGTTCAGGGTCCAACCCTTTCAATATTTGTTCGGCGGCGTCCTACTCTCCCACAGGGTCCCCCCTGCAGTACCATCGGCGCTGTAAGGCTTAGCTTCCGGGTTCGGAATGTAACCGGGCGTTTCCCTCACGCTATGACCACCGAAACACTATGAAACAATCAACCGCACCACTGCCGTGACCATGGCAATGGGGTTGTTCGTGGTTTCAGAACCAACACAGTGGACGCGAGCAACTGAGGACAAGCCCTCGGCCTATTAGTACCGGTCACCTCCAGCGGTTACCCGCCTTCCAGATCCGGCCTATCAACCCAGTCGTCTACTGGGAGCCTTAACCCCTCAA
>NZ_JBLTJC010000204.1:0-18373 GCF_048158785.1 Streptomyces colwelliae
GCACCGGCCATGCGGTGACCGCAGACCTCGCACCAGTCGTCGGAACCCGACTGGTGTCCGTTCGGGCAGGTCGGCATGTCGGCGCGTCCCCCTTTCTCACAGGGTCGTTCTGGGTCTCACGGAGTGGTGCCGGTCAGGTCACTTCTTTACACGAACAGTCTTTGTGGACCGTGTCTCGAGAGTCATCTCGTCGGCCTCCGCGACCTTCGCCTTCAGTCGCACAGTACCCGCCGCGGCATCGACCACGTCCACCACCTTCGCAAGCAGTTTCGCAGTATCCGCGTTTCCGGAGACGCTGGCGAGCTGAACGGCCCGTCCCAGTTTGGCCGTTGCTCCATCGACATCACCCGTTTTGCGGAGATCCAGCCCCTGTTGGATGACTTGCGCCAGTTCGGCCTGGCCGGTGTAGTGCGCGACCTGCGGGTTGATGGACGTGGACGCCACCATGTCGTCGGTCCATACGGCCTTCACCAGGCCCTGGGCGCCCAGGTTCTGGGTGCTTCCGTCGGGCTGCGGGACGACCAGCGAGACCCGGGCGGCGAGCATCTCCTGGCCGATGCCGGCCTCGGGGACCTCGACGCACACGTGGTAGTCACGGGACTCGTCTCCCCAGGAACCGGTGGGGTAGTCCCCGGCGCGGGGGCCCGCTTCGGTGCGGCGGTCGGTCAACTCCTCGACCCTGGGCGCGACTTGCTTGACGAACTTGATGGCCGTGCCCACCGGCGTCCACAGCCGCAGCGCGACGTCCGCGACCTCCTTGCCCATCGCCGTCTCCATCATCTGCGTGAAGTCGCCGGCGAGGTTGGCCGGGTCGGCGACGATGTCGGCGGTGCCGAGCAGCGCGGAGGCGATCCCTGTGACTTCTTTCACTTCCCAGTCGGTGCCGACGCCCCGCGCGTCGCAGGTGAAACGTCCGGCGCAGGAGCCGAGGGCCGTCTTCAGGTCCTCCGGCGCCTCGTGCTCGTTGCGGCCGTCGGTCAGCAGGATGCCGTGGCGTATGGAGACGTCCGCCGAGGACAGCAGCCGGTCGGCGAGGCGCAGCCAGGTGCCGATGGCGGTGCCGCCGCCCGCGCTCAGCTTGCGCAGCGCGTGCTTGGCCTGCTCGCGGGTGGTGGCATCGGCGACCGCGAGCCGCCCGCTGCCCGGATAGACCTCCTTGGCGACGTGCGTGCCGCCGATCACCGCGAAGTGCACCCCGTCGCGCAGGGTGTCGATCGCGGCGGCCGTGGCGTCCCGGGCGTTGCGCATCTTGGTCGGCGGGTAGTCCATCGACCCCGAGCAGTCGACCATGATCGCCACGGCCGCGTCCGGGCCCTGGCCGGCCGAGTACAGGTGGGGCGCCGCGACTGGGCTCCCGATGGTGCCGCCGCCGGTGGAGGTCACCGTGACGATCGCGTTGACCTCGCGGCCGCCCTCCGGCAGGTACTCGTTCTGGTACACGTCGACCGAGAACTGTGGCACGTTCGACTTCGAGAAATTGGCCATGCCTACTCTGATCCCCCTCAAGTACCCCACCTGGATGGGGCGATGACTATATGCGGACCGGTCCCCACCGGTCCGAGGCCGCCCCCGTTTGTACGGCCTCAGCCGTTTACTGCCCCTTGCGGAGGGGCGGGGAACGGCACGACGGCCACTGTTACGTTGTCGTGGCCCCCGCCGTCCAGCGCGTGGCCGACCAGGACCTGCGCGCTGTGCAGCGGCCGGACCGCCGCGTCGACGGGAACGACCTCGGCCATCTCCTCGGCGGACTCCGCGTAGTTCCACAGTCCGTCCGTGCACACCACCACCACACCCGGCCGGTCGGGCTTGAAGGAAGCGGTGTGCGGCTCCAGTTCGTACGCGTCCGCGCCGAGCCAGCCTGTGATCGCGTGGGCGCGCTCGTCGGCGTAGGCCTCCGCCTCGCTCATCAGGCCCGCGGCGACCATCTGCGCCGCCCACGAGTCGTCCTCGGTGAGCCGGGCCGGCGGTGAACTGCGGTCCACCGGGATCCAGTAGGCGCGGCTGTCGCCGACCCAGCCGACGACGAGGAGGGTCGGGGTGACGATGGAGCCGACCAGTGTGCAGGCCGGCGCGTTCTGGTGCGGGGCGTGCTCGCGGGCCGTCGCGGGTTCCTCGGCAAGGGAGTTGACCGCGTGCGAGGCCGCGATGATCGCCTCGTGCATCGCCGCCTGCGGATGCGTGCCCTGCGGCAGCGCGGCCAGCAGCGCCTCACCGGCCTTCCGCGAAGCGGCCAGCGAGGCCGCGTCGGGCCGCGTCGCCGACGACACCCCGTCACACACGACGGCGACGAGCGCGGGCGCCCCGTCGGGCAGCAGGCACTGTCCTACGGCGAAGGCGTCCTCGTTGCGGTGGTGGCGCAGCCCGCGGTCGCTGACCGCCGCGAGCGGGCCCAACTCCTGTTCCATGTGGTCGCGTTCGCGGGGCTGGGCGTGTCCGCAGTTCTCGCAGTAGCCGTCCGGGTCCACCCGGCCCGACCGGCAGGCCACGCACACCTTGGTGCCCTCGGCCGGTGTCGGCGGATCGGCGGCGACCCGCGGGTCCGGCGCCTGCAACGGGTACTCGTCGGGCTCCGGCGGCCGGTCGAACCGTACGCCCGTGGCTGGGGAGAGCGGCGAACCGGTGGGCGGCGGCGGGGCGTTGGACGGCAGGGGGATGCCGCCCGAGTCCGTGCCGGGCAGGTCGGTGGGCAGATGGACCGTCGGTGGGGTCTCGGCGCCCTCCGGCTGGGGTACCACGGGCCAGTCCACGTCCACGGCCTCCTCGGGCGGGTGCGCCGAGCCGTTCATGGTGAGCGTCGGGTGGTCGTCCGGCGGCGCGGGCACGGCGGACAGGTCGTATCCGCACGCACCGCAGAAGCGGTCACCCGACTCGAGCGGTTCCTCGCAGCTCGGGCAGGCGGAGAGCTGGGGCATCTGCGACATCAACTACACCCACGTCCGGGGGCGGTAACGGTTGGCACGTTCCACCAGGTCGATCCTCTCCTCGCCGTCCCGTGCCAGCCGGGCCAGCGTGCGGTACGAACGCTCCAGGCCGAAGCGGAGTCCCCGCTCGTCCAGTTCGCTGCCGAGGAGCTCCCGCCGCGTGAGCGGCACGGAACCCTGGCCTCCGGAGAGTATCCAGTCGAGGGCGCGGCCGAGGACCTCGGCCGACAACCGCTCGCGCCGGACGGCGTCCAGACCGTATCCCTCCAGCGCTTCCACCTGTCCGGCGGCCGCGGTCAGATCGTCCAGGAACGGCGTGTCGTCGGCCGCCGCGGCCCGCTCCCGAAGCCGCGCCCGTACGGCGGCCACGCGCGCGGCCGTGTAGTGGATCGACGCCTCGGGCACCGACTCCAGCGTCCGTACGGCGCCCTGCCGGTCGTCGGTCGCGAACTGGACGCGGGCCAGGCCGAAGGCCGCGCTGACATAGCTCGGGTCGGTCGACCACACCAGGCGGTAGTACTCCGCCGCGTTGTCCAACTGCCCCAGCACCTCGGCGCACAGGCCCAGCGCCAGCTTCGGCGCGGGCTCGCCCGGGAAGGCGTCGTAGATCGCGTCGAAGGACAGCGCGGCGGCCTCGTGGTCACGGGTCGCCAGCGCGGCCACGCCCGTGTACCAGACCACCCGCCAGTCGTCGGGCCGCTCGTCCTCCAGCTTGGCCAGGGCGTCCAGCGCCGTGTACGAGTCGCCGTTCTCCAGCCACGCGCGGATCTGCCGCAGCCGGGTCTCCACGGACGGTGACGGCGCCGACGCGAGGGCGCCGAGCAGTTCGGTCGCCGCGGACGCCATCAGGCCCGCCAGGAAGCCCGCGTTGGGGTCCGTCGGGTCGACGTGCGGGACGGGCAGGGCGAGCGCCATGGCGGGGGAGTCGACCTGCTTGACGGTGCTCGGCGCGCTGCCGTTGAGCACGGTCAACACCGCGCCGCCGTCCGGCCGTTCGGCAAGTGCCGTGCCGGTGCGGGCACTTGGGGTCCGCTTCGGCGGCCGTGCCTCCCGCGCCCCCAGTGACGACACGTCGCCGTCCAGGGTGGGGAACAACTCCGTGTCCGTGACCTTGAGTTCGGGGCCGAACAGGGTGGACAGGGACGGGCGGGCCCGCCCGGTCTGGAGCGAGACGACCTCGCGCAGCACACCCGTCAGCTGCTCGGCCATCTCCTGCGCGGAGGCGAACCGGCGGGCCGGGTCGGGGTCGGTGGCGCGGACCAGGAGCCGGTAGAACGACTCGTAGCGGCGGAAGACCTCGATGTTGTCCGGGTCGGGCAGGGAGTCCACGAAGACGTTCGTGTAGCCCTGGAAGTCGAAGGTCATGACCGCGAGCGTGCGGGCGACCGTGTACAGGTCGCTCGCCACCGACGGCCCGACCTCCGCGACCTCCGGCGACTGATAGCCCACCGTGCCGTAGATGGCCGACTCGTCGTCGTCCATCCTGCGCACCGCGCCCATGTCGATCAGCTTGAGCTGGTCCTCGGTCTGGATCGCGTTGTCGACCTTGAAGTCGCAGTACAGGAGGTTGCGGCTGTGCAGATGGCCGAGCGCCTCCAGGGCCTCGATGCCGTACGCGCAGGCCTGCTCCACCGGCAGCGGATCGCGCTTCCCGCCTTCTGTACGGCGGTCGTTGGCGATCTCCTTGAGGGACTTGCCGCCGACGTACTCCATGACGATGTACCCGTCCAGCGAACCCGTCCGCTGGTCCAGGTGCTCCACGAAGTTGTAGATCCGCACGATGTTGGCGTGCTCGATCTCGGCGAGGAAGCGCCGCTCGGAGATCGCGGCCTCCATCGCGTCCTGGTCGCCGGTGTCGAGGAGGCCCTTGAGGACCACCCAGCGGTCGGAGACCGCGCGGTCCACGGCGAGATAGACCCAGCCCAGACCGCCGTGCGCGAGACAGCCCGCGACCTCGTACTGCCCGTGCACGACGTCGCCCGCGGCCAGCTTCGGCGTGAACGAGTACGGGTTGCCGCACTTGGTGCAGAAACCCTCCGTGCGCCCCGGGCTGTCACCGCGGGAGCGCCCCACCGGCGCACCGCAGTCCGAGCGCGAGCAGAACCGCTTCCGCTCCGGCACCTCGGGGTTCTCCAGGACCATCTCGCGCGGGTCGGGCCGCGGCACCGCCGGCACCTGCACCAGGCCGACCCCGAGCCGGCCCCGGCTGGAGGTCCCGGACGACGAGCCGGAGCTGCGCACCGACACCGAGCGGCCGGTGGAGCGGCCCGACTCCGAGCGCGAGAGCCGTCCCGACACCGAGCGCCGCGACTTCGCCGACTGCGACGACGTACGCGAACTGCGGCTGCTGGTACGGGAACTGGCGCTGCCCGCACCCCGCGCCCCCTTGCCGCTGGTCATCCCGGTGGGCGGTGAGCCGATCGCGCCGGACGCCGACACCACCGGCGCCAGACCGCACGTGTCGCAGTACAGCTCGCCGCCGCCGACGTCCTCGTACGACCCCTCGCAGCCCGGCCGTTGACACTTCCGCTGTGTCTCACTCATGACCGACCCCGCTTCTCCCTCGTCACTCACGCGCCCGGCCCCCTCTGGTCCTCGGGACCGCCCTGCGGCTGTGTCCGCGGAGCGTTGAACTGCTCGGCGGCGGCGTGCTGGTAGCGCAGCACCGCCTGTTCGGCGACGCGCAGGTCGCAGGGCGCGCTCCACAGCATGCGGCGGGCCGCGTCGTACCGCTCGATGAGCAGCGGGTCCTCCGCGAGGCCGTGCCGGGCGACCTTAGCCTTGTACGCGTCGAGGCGGCCGCGCAGCTCCGCGCGGACCGCCAGCGGCTGGGTGACCGCGGTCAACGACTCGCGGGCGCGCAGCAGTTCGTCCTCCGCCTTCTGCTCCAGGGACTCCAGGAGCGGGGACAGGCGGTGCCACTGGGCGTGTCTGCGGTACTCGGCGGCCGTCGACAGCTGCTCCTGGAGCACCGTCGGCGGTCCGCCGACGACCGGCACCTCCGTGGCGGCGATCTTCGCGAGGACCTCACCGCGCGCGGTGCGTGCCTCGGCGAGGGTGCGGTCCGCGCGGGAGAGCACGTCCCGCAGCTTCACCAGCCGCGCCTCCGCGTCCTGCCGGACGGTCAGCACGGCGTCGATCTCGCGGCGCACGTCCTCCAGGGCGCGCGCCTCCCGGTCGTAGACCGTGGTGTCCGGGCGGCCGCCGCCGGGGGCCGAACTGCCCTGCGCCCGCACCCAGAAGGCCAGCGGGTCGGAGATCACGCGCTCGCGCAGCTCGGTCAGGACGCGTGTGATGCGCTCCAGGTCGTCGCCCGCCGGGTGCTCGCCCGGGCGGACGCCTACGGAGTGGGCGAGCTGGCGGGTGCGCTGCAACTCCGCGGCCAGTAAATCGATCCGGGCGGGCAGCGCCGACCACACCGCGTCGGAGGTGACGACCATGTCCAGCGAGTTCGCGTACAGGTCGTTCATCTCGTCGACGAGCGCGCTCAGCGAGAACTGGTGGCTCAGCTTGCTCGAACCGCCCGTCAGCGTCGGCATGTTGGCCGTCGCCGTGGTGGAACCGGCGACCGTGACGGACTCGCCGCGCAGCAGCTCGGTCAGCTCGACCAGGTCCTCACGGCTGGACCAGCGGCGCCGGGAGCGGATGCTCTGGGCGGCGCGGAACGCGTCGGTGTACGCGTCGAAGTACGCCCACAGCAGCGTGATCGACGCGTCCGTGGACGCCCAGCGCTCCTTGGTCGTGCCGGTCAGCTCGGCGCCTTCGAGGAGTCTGCGGCCCGCGTGGTCCTGGAGGGCGAGGAGCGAGGTCTCGATGGCCTCGTGCTCCGCGCCGAGCCGCGCCAGCGCACGGTCCACCTCGTCCCGGTCCATTACCGGCCCGGGGGGTCCCGTGACGCCCATCGATCACCTCTCGCTGCGTTGTGTTCCGTGGAAGTCCGTTGTGTCGTTCGGTGGTTGACGGTTCGTCACTTGTAGTGCGGGGTGGGCGGGTCGGCCGACTTCGAGTCCGCGCGCAGGGTGGGCAGCAGCCATTTCGTGTAGGACGCGCGCCAGCCGCCGGGGCCGGTGTCGGTGCGGTAGGTCTCCAGTACGCGGTTGACCCGGCGTACCAGGTCGGTGGCTTTGAGGTTCATCGCCACGCCGTAGTACTCGGTGGTGAAGGCGGCGCCCTTCAGCTCCACCGTCGGGTCCTGTGCGGCCAGGCTCGCGGCGAGCGCGCCGTCGGTCACCACCGCGTCCGTCTCGCCGAGTTGGAGCTTCACCAGGCAGTCGAGCTGGTTGGGGACGGTGTCCTTGATGTCGACGCTCGCGGGCAGCGTGTGCGCCGTCTTGTCCGCGTCCAGCCGCTCGTACGCAGTGGAGCCCTTCGCCGAGCAGACCCTCTTGTCGGCCAGGGAGTTGTTGTGGCCCGTGACCGTCGACACCTTCGGGGCGAGGACCTGCTGGCCGGTGACGAAGTACGGGGCGGAGAAGGCGACCTTCCCGGCGCGCTCGCAGTTGATCGTCATGGTGCGGACCACCATGTCGACGCGCTTCTGCTGGACCGCCGGGATGCGCTGATCGGTCGGGATGGCCAGGAGATGCACCTTGCTCGGGCTGTAGGAGCTGCCGAAGATGTTCTTGGCGATGGCGTGCACGAGGTCGATGTCGAAGCCCTCCAGCTCACCGGAGCTGTTCGGGTTGAGATAGCCCCACCGGTAGCTGTTCTGGTCGACGCCCACGTTCAGGTAGCCGCGCTCCTTGATGGCGTTGATCGTGGTGCCGTCGGAGTCCGACGGGGGCGGGCTCTGGTCCTGGACCGTGCTCTCGTCGCACTTGGCGGCCTTGGCCTGGACGCCCTGGGCCGTGCGCTGTCCGCCGAGGTCCGCGCCGGCCTCGCCGCGTGACTGGGTGAGCGGCAGCAGCAGGACGAAGGCGACCGCGAGGACGCAGACGACCGCCATCGCGCCCACCCCGCCCCAGCCCCGCAGACCGGCCCGCACACGTCGTACAGCGCTCAGGCGGCGAAAAAAGTCACTCCGTGCCCGCATCGTCACGCCCCCTTTCACCGGTACTCCGACAGCCTGCGCCCGATGCCCAGTACGGCGCCGGCCGCGCCGAGCAGCGCGAGCACCGCGGCGCCCGCGGTGAGGCCGGTCATCGCGTCCAGCCCGTCACCGGCGGACTGCCTGAACTCTTCGGTCTCGTGCGTCAGCGCGAGGTTCAGCGACTTGTCCACCGACGTGAAGCACTCGCCCGTCGATTTGTTGTCACCGATGACACCGCTGCGCGCCTTCTGGTAGTCGCCCTCGTTGTTGGCGTCGCTGACCGTCTCGTGGCGGGACTTCCACTCCTGCATGGACTTGTTGGCGACCGTGACGGGCTCGCGGCCCGCTGAGTCGTCGGCGAGCGAGTCGGCCAGTTTCAGGCCTCTGCCCAGCGCGGCGATCTCCTGGTCGTACCCCCAGTCGTAGGCGTCCACGACTTCTTTGTTCGCGAGCGTCTTCGTCTCCGCGCCGCGGCTGACCAGGATCAGGTTCTCGTCGCTGCGTGCCTTCAGGGAGGCGATCTGGGCGTCGTGCAGCACGTTGAGCGACTTGACCCCGTGGTCGAAGGAGTCGTTCAGGCCTGCGCGGGCGACGGTGTGGCCGACGACCATCCACAGCAGGACGACCGCGGTGGTGGCCGAGGCGGCGACCAGGCCGCTGTTCAGCACTCGGTTCGTGCGCTGGTAGTTGCGCCGCTGGGCCCAGGCGAGACCGCCGAGCGCGAGGAGCCCGAGGGCGATCGCGAACCACGGGTACGGCGTCGCGTTCCCGTAGTCGTCGTTCAGTCGCGCGTTCTCGTTCTTGTAGAGCTTCTGGGCCTTCGGAAGCATCTGGTTCTGCATGGTGTCGTTCGCGGCGCGCAGATAGGCGCCGCCCACCGGGAAGCCCTGCCGGTTGTTGGCGCGGGCCGACTCGACCAACCCCTTGTACTGCGGCAGGAGTTCGTTGAGATCCGTGATGATGGCCGCGGACGACGAGCCCGGGTCGGTGTTGGCGGCGGCGGTGACGAGCTTCGCGGCAGCCGTCTTTATGTCCTTCTCGTACTGTTCGCGCGTCGCCGGGGGCTCCTGAAGGCCCGCCAGATAGCCGCTGGCCGCCATCGTGTCGGCGTCGGCGAGCGAGCGGTATATGGCCGCCGCGTCCGAGCTGAGCGGCTGGCTGTGGTGGAGCACGTCGTCGGCCGCAGTCGCCCGGCTGTCGGTCTGCCAGGCGGCGACCGCGCCGAACGCGACCACCAGCAGGGCCAGCAGCGCGCCGATGGCCCGCAGCCGCCCCGGTTCGGTGGTGGCGGCCGCGCGCAACTGGTCGACACCCTCGGCGAGCGCCGTACGGCGCGCGGGTGTCGCGGCCGGCGTGCGCCGGGGCGCGGGCGCCCCCGACCGGTCCGACTGCGGCGGCAGCGCCGGCATCGTGGGCACGGCGGTGCCCGGTGGCGCCGCGCTGCTCTTCGGCGGTTGTGTCACTGCTGACCTCCCCCAGGGTCATCCCGTCGCCGCAAGTATCGCCGCCAGGACTGACATTCCGCACGGGCCTTCACTGGATCTTGATCGGATCGCAGCGCAGTCACCGGATTTCCGGCACCACACAACGCCCCGCACCGCCCCCTTGTCCATGAATACGCCGTGGGAATCTGTTCGGTTCCCGGGTGTCAGTGCTCGTAATGGGCCCTGGCCCGCGTGTGCGCCTCGGCCACGGCGCCCACGTGGTCCAGGCCCAGCAGGACGGCGCCGAGGACCGGCCGAGCGGTGACGACCGTCGCCACCGCCTTGGGCGCCTTGGCGGCCAGCAACTCCCTTATACCGTCGTCCAGTTGGGGATGCCGGGCGGCGAGGACGCTGCCGCCGAGCAGCACCGGCGCCTCCTCGTCGAGCAGCTCCAGGCGGGTCAGCGCGACCGTGGCCATCGCCACGACCTCCTCCGCCATCCGGTCCACGATCGAGCGGGCCACCGGGTCGCCGTCCGCCGCCGTCGCGAACAGCACCGGCGTCAACTCGTGGCGGCGGTGGTGCGCGACGTGTTCGAGATGCAGGGCCTCGACGAGGTCGTACATCGAATCCAGGCCGAAGTACGCGGGAAGCGTGCGCGCCAGGGCCGTAGGACCGCCGCGGCCGTCCTCCGCGCGGGACGCGTGCCACAGGGCCTCCTCCGCCAGGCCCCAACCGCCGCCCCAGTCACCGGAGATGCGGCCCAGCGCCGGGAAGCGGGCGGTGCGGCCGTCGGGGCGCATGCCGACGCAGTTGATGCCCGCCCCGCACACCACGGCGACACCGCGCGGCTCGGGGATGCCCGCGCGCAGGATCGCGAACGTGTCGTTGCGCACCTCCACGCCCGTGCCCCACGCGCGTGCGTGCAGCGCGGTCGCCAACTGCTCCTCCTCCACGGGGAAGTCGGCGTTGGCGAGGCAGGCCGACACATGGTCGACCGCGCTCACCCCGGCGTCCGCGAAGGCGCGGGCGACCGCTTCCCCGAGGGCGTCAAAGGCCGTGTCGATGCCCACGACCGGCGGCCGGAACCCGCCGCCGCGGGCGGTGGCGAGGATCTCCCCGTCGGCCGCCACGACCGCGACGTCGGTCTTGCTGTTGCCCGCGTCGATGGCGAGGACACTTGCGGTCAGGCCCACGCGAGGTGCTCCCGGTTGTGCGCGATCAGCTGGTCGGTCAGGGCTTCGGCGTACTCGTACTGGCCGATCAGGGGATGTGAGAGCAGCGCCCGGAACACCCGGTCCCGGCCACCGCGCAACGCGGCCTCCAGGGCGAGATCCTCGTACGCCGTCACGTTCGCCATCAACCCCGCGTACAGCGGATCAACTTCCGCCACGGCGAGGGGAGTCGCGCCCTTGGCGCCGACGGCGGCCTGCACCTCGATCACCGCGTCGTCCGGCAGGAACGGCAGCGTGCCCTTGTTGTACGTGTTCACCACCTGGTAGGGGCTGCCACCCCCGCCGAGCAGCGAGGCGGCCAGGTCCACGGCGGCCTCGGAGTAGTAGGCCCCGCCGCGCTTGGCGAGCAGCGCGGGCTTCTCGTCGAGGGCAGGGTCGGCGTACATCTTCAGCAACTCGCGTTCCATCTCGGCCACTTGGGAGGCCCGGGACGGCTTGGTGCGCAGCTCCCGCACGACCTCGTCGTGAGCGTAGAAGTAGCGCAGGTAGTACGACGGGACGACGCCGAGCCGGTCGAGCAGCACCCGGGGCAGGCTCAGGTCGGCGGCGATGTCGTCGCCGTGTTCGCCGAGCAGCTTGGGCAGCACGTTCTCGCCCTCGGGGCCGCCCAGCCGCACACCGGTCTCCCAGGTGAGGTGGTTGAGGCCCACATGGTCGAGATGCACATCGTTCGGGGTGACACCCAGGAGTCCGGCGAACTTCCGCTGGAAGCCGATCGCCACGTTGCACAGGCCGACTGCCTTGTGCCCGGCCTGGAGCAGGGCGCGGGTGACGATCCCCACCGGGTTGGTGAAGTCGATGATCCAGGCGTCCGGGTTCGTACGGCGGACCCGTTCCGCGATGTCGAGCACCACCGGCACGGTCCGCAGCGCCTTGGCGAGGCCGCCCGCGCCGGTCGTCTCCTGGCCGACGCAGCCGCACTCCAGCGGCCACGTCTCGTCCTGCTCGCGGGCGGCCTGACCGCCGACGCGGAGCTGGAGCAGCACCGCGTCGGCGCCCTCGACGCCGGCGTCCAGGTCGAAGGTCGTGACGATCTTGCCGGGGTGCCCCTGCCTGGCGAAGATCCGGCGGGCCAACCCGCCCACCAGTTCCAGGCGTTCGGGCGCCGGGTCGACGAGGACGAGTTCCTCGACGGGGAGGGTGTCCCTCAACCGGGCGAAGCCGTCGATGAGTTCGGGTGTGTAGGTCGAGCCTCCGCCGACCACGGTCAGTTTCACTGGAGGTTTCCTCGCTTCCGGGCGCCGGAGACGCTCTTTATCTGCCGGGGGTCCGGGGGTTGTCCCCCGGGAAGACACCGCATACGTGGTTAACCCTTCACTCCGGTGAGCGTGACGCCCTCGACGAACGCCTTCTGCGCGAAGAAGAACACGAGGATCACGGGGGCCATGACCAGCACGGTCGCGGCCATGGTGAGATTCCAGTCGGTGTGGTGCGCGCCCTTGAACGACTCCAGGCCGTAACTCAGCGTCCAGGCACCGGGATTCTCCGATGCGTAGATCTGCGGCCCGAAGTAGTCGTTCCAGGCGTAGAAGAACTGGAAGAGCGCCACGGCCGCGATCCCCGGCTTGGCCATCGGCAGGACGACCCGCACGAGCGTCTTGAACTCGCCGCAGCCGTCGACCTTCGCCGCGTCCAGGTACTCGTTCGGGATGGTCATCAGGAACTGGCGGAGAAGGAAGATGGAGAAGGCATCTCCGAACGCCATCGGGATGATCAGCGGCCACAGCGTGCCCGACAGGTCCAACTGCTTGGCCCAGAACAGGTACATGGGGATGATCACGACCTGGGGCGGCAGCATCATCATCGAGATGACCAGCATCAGCGACAGATTCCGGCCCCGGAAGCGGAACTTGGCGAGCGCGTACGCCACCGGGATCGACGACACGACGGTCAGGACGGTGCCGAGACCGGCGTAGATCAGCGTGTTCTTCCACCAGGTGAGGAAGCCCGGAGTGTCGAACACCTTGCGGTAGTTGCCCCACTCCCAGGTGTGCGGGATCAGGTCGCGGCTCAGGGCCTGGCTGTCGCTCATCAGCGAGGTCAGGAACACGAACACGAAGGGGAGCGTGAAGAAGAGCGCGGCGGCGACGCCGAGCGAGTGGACCGCGATCCACTCCATGAGCGCCTTGCGGCGGGCGGTGCGCTCGGCGGGGGTCACCGGCGCCCTCAACTCCACGGGCTTGTCGAGTACTTGGGCCATGGTCAGTCACCTGCCAGGTTGAGGCCGCCCCGGCGCCGCATCAGGAACGCGGTGAACACCATCGACAGGGCGAACAGGACGAGTGCCACCACGCAGGCCGAGCCGTAGTCGAAGCGCTGGAAGCCGAGGTTGTAGACGAGCTGGGGAAGGGTGAGCGTGGACTTCTCCGGGTAGCCGGGCTCGAACTGTGTACCGGCGCCCTGGATGACACCGGACGCGACCTTCCCGGCGATGAGGGGCTGTGTGTAGTACTGCATGGTCTGGATCACGCCGGTGACGACGGCGAACATCACGATCGGCGAGATGTTCGGCAGCGTGACGTACCGGAACCGCTGCCAGGCCGACGCGCCGTCCAACTCGGCCGCTTCGTACTGCTCTTGGGGTACGTCGAGCAGCGCGGCCATGAAGATGACCATGAGGTCGCCGATGCCCCAGAGGGCGAGCAGGGTGAGCGCCGGCTTGGACCAGGTGGGGTCGTTGAACCAGCCCGGGGCCGGGATGCCGACCTTCTCCAGGATCGAATTCACCGGTCCTGTACCGGGGTTGAGGAGAAACGCGAAGGCCATCGTCGCGGCGACCGGCGGCGCGAGATACGGCAGGTAGAACAGTGTCCTGAAGACACCCGTAGCCGTCTTGATCTTGGTGATCAGCAGGCCGACGCCGAGCCCGAACACGACCCGGAGCGAGACCATCACCACGACCAGCCACAGGGTGTTGCGCATCGCGGGCCAGAAGTACGGATAGTTCTTGAAGACGTACGTCCAGTTCTTCGTCCCCACCCACGTCGGCGGCTTGAAGCCGTCGTAGTGCATGAACGAGAAATAGACCGTCGAAAGCAGCGGATACGCGAAGAAGACCGCGAAGCCGATCAGCCAGGGCGACATGAAGGCGAGGGTGCGAAGCGCTTGTTTCCGCTGTTTCGCGGCGAGGCCGGGCGTGCGGCGCTTCTTCGCCAGGGTAACTGTGCTCATTCTGCGGCTACTTCGCCTGTGCGATGTCGGTGTCGATCTGCTTGGCGGTGCTCTTCAAGGCGGAGTCCAAGTCCTTCACCTTGCCGCTCTCGTA
This sequence comes from Streptomyces colwelliae, assembly GCF_048158785.1. Classification (NCBI taxonomy): domain Bacteria; kingdom Bacillati; phylum Actinomycetota; class Actinomycetes; order Kitasatosporales; family Streptomycetaceae; genus Streptomyces; species Streptomyces colwelliae. The sequence goes on from NZ_JBLTJC010000204.1 coordinate 13,875, forward strand.
GTCGTATCCGAGGTTCTGGATCGTCGACAGATACACACCGCCGTTGATGGAGGCGGGACTTGTCGTCGAGTACTGGTTCGACGCGATGTCCAGGAACGTCTTGAAGCGCGGGTCGTACTTCAGCTTCGGGGACTTGAGGGCGGCGAGGGTGGAGGGCACGTTGTGGATGGCGTTGGAGAAGCCGACCACCGCGTCCGTGTCCGTGGTGATGTACTTGACGAACTCCCAAGCGGCGTTCTGCTTCTTGCTGTTGGCGGCGATCCCGGTGATCGTGCCGGTGATGTAGCCCTTGCCGTACTGGGCGACCTGGTCGTCCGGCACGGGCAGCGGAGCAACTCCTATGTCCAGCTTGGGATTTGCGGCCGTGGCCATCCCGAGCCGCCACTCACCGTCGAGCTGCATCGCGACCTGACCGGTGTGGAAGGGGTGCTTGTCGCCCCACTCGTCACCGAGCGTGGAGCGGTAGCTCTCCAGCTTCTTGAATCCGCCGAGTTCGTCGACGAGCTTCTTCTGGAGGGTGAAACCGGCCTTGAACGCGGGGTCCGTGGCGAGCGCCGACTTGCCGCTCTTGTCGAAGTAGGTCGGCGAGAACTGTGCGAAGAGGTGCTCGGTCGTGCTCTCCCAGCCGTGGTAGTCCGGCATGAACCCGAGCTGTGAGTACGAGTCACCCTTGCTGATCGTCAACTTCTTGGCGTCGGCCTCGAATTCGGACCAGGTCTTGGGCGGGCTGGTGATGCCGGCCTTCTTGAACTCCGTCTTGTTGTAGTAGAGCCCGTACGCGTCGCCCAACAGGGGTGCGGTGCACCGGTTTCCGTCGAACTGGGTGTACTCGTTCATCGCCTTGGGGAACGTGGTCTCCGGGTCGATGCCGTCCTTCTTGAAGAAGGGGTTGAGATCGACCAGGGCGCCCGAGGAGCAGAACTTGCCGACGTTGTTCGTGGTGAACGACGAGATCACGTCAGGGGACTTGCCGCCGCCGGTGCGCAGCGCCTGGTTGATCTTGTCGTCGGTCATGTTGCCGACGACGTTCACGTGGATGTTGGGGTGCGCCTTCTCGAACCCGGCGACCAGCGACTTCACGGCGCTCAGCTCGGAGGCCGCGCTCCAGGCGTGCCAGAAGTTGATGGTGACGTCCTTCGAGGCGTCGTCGGAGGCGCCGGACGAGGACTGGCCGGTACAGGCGGTGGCGAGGAGGGCGATGGAGGCGGAGGCGGCGAGCGCGACAGCCGCTTTCCGGGATGTTACGGACGTCTTCCGGGATATTCCGGGCATGGCGAGGTCTCCCAAGGGCGGGGCGGGGCGAGGTGGTTGGGGAAGCCGGGTGGTTCGAGGTGGGCCGAAGTCGGTCTGGGGGAACCGGAGTCGGCCGTGCGGGAAGTGGGATCAGCGCGAGGTGTCGAAGACCTCGTCGCGGGTGGTTGCCAGCGCGCTCTCCAACGCGCCGCGCAGCACGGGCTGTTCATGGACGTCGCCGACGACGAGCCGGGGCCGCGATGCCGCCAGCTCCTCCAACTCGGCCTGGACGAGGGCGCGGAGAGGTTCGCCGCCGGCGGCCAGCGAGCCACCGCTGAGGACGACGAGTTCGGGGTCGAGCACGGAGACGAGCGAGGCGAGACCGGTCGCGAGGTGGGTCGCGTAGATCTCCAGGAGCCGCCGCTGGGGCCCGCCGGTGTGGTCGGCGGCGGTCGCGACGAGGGCGGCGGCGACCTCGGCGTAGGGACCCGTCGGGATCTCGGTGATACCGAGTTCGCGGGCGAGTCCGGGCAGGGCCTGGGATCCGGCCAGCGCCTGGTAACCACCGCTGTTGGCCTTGGTCACCTGGCGGACCAGGGGCGCGCCCGGCACGGGGAGGAAGCCGACCTCGCCCGCGCCGCCGGTCCAGCCCCGGTGCAGCCGGCCGCCGAGGACCAGGGCGGCGCCGAGACCGCCCTCGTTCCACAGCAGTACGAAGTCGCCGTGCCCGCGGGCCGCACCGAGCCGCTGCTCGGCGATGGCGACGAGGTTCACGTCGTTCTCGTACTCCACCGGCATCGGCAGCGCGGCGGCGAGTTCGTCGAGCAGCGCGGGGGAGTGCCAGCCCGGCAGGTGCGAGGCGTAGCGCAGCCGGCCGGTGTTGGGGTCGAAGGCGCCGGGAGTGCCGATGACGAGGCGGTGGACGTCGTCCCGGGCGAGCCCGGCGGCCTTCACGGCCCCGTCGAGGGCGTCCGTCACCTGCCGTACGACGGGCTGGGCGGGCCTGCGGCCCGGGGTGGGCAGCTCGAACTCACCCACTGTCCGACCGGTGACATCGGCGACGGCGGCGCGGATGCGTTCCGGCGTGACGTCGAGCCCGGCGGCGTACGCGGCGCCCGGATTGACCACGTACAGCTGGGCGTTGGGGCCCGGCCGCCCCTCACTCGTCCCGGTGGCGAGCACGAGCCCCGCCGCCTCCAGCCGGGCGAGCAGCTGGGAGGCGGTCGGCTTGGAGAGGCCGGTGAGCTTGCCGATCCGGGTGCGGGAGAGCGGGCCGTGCTCCAGGAGGAGGTCCAGGGCGGCGCGGTCGTTCATGGCGCGCAGGACGCGGGGGGTGCCCGGGGTGCCGGAGGTTCCTGCCATGTCGTACGCCACCTGCCTTTCGAACTCCCGGACTCTCGGAACTCCCGAACGTCCGAACCGCACAGCCTGTCATGTGATCACTGTTAGGAAAGTTTCCTATTGGGTGGGAGGAACGTAAGCCCAGGACGAAGGGGGCGTCAATAGACACCGCCCCCGAGGCAACAGACTCGTTACCTGCGGGGGCGGTGGAAGGTGCTGATGGTGCCCGGCGTCTCGCCGGGTCCGCTACTTCACGTCGATGAAGTCACCGGCGGCCGTGGCCGCGCCGGTGGTGGCGGTGCCGGCGAAGACGTAGCGGAAGTAACCGTCCTGCGCGGCCTTCACGGTCGTCCTGAGGGCACCGCTCGTGCCGGTGGTGACCGTCTTGACGGTGGTGTAGGTGCTCGAACTCTTCGCGCGGAACTGCAACTTGGCGGGCTGGGACACATAGCCGGTGTACTTGCCGGTCTCCCAGTTCGCCCGCGTCAGCGCGCCGGTGACCGTGATGGTCTTCCCCTTCTTCACCGGCTCCGGGGAGGCGTTGGCGATGAGCTTCGCGGCGCGCTGGATCTTCGCCTTGCCCTTGTTGCCCCAGGCGGCGAAGTCGGAGGAGTAGCTGATCTGGTCGTCCGAGTCGTCCAGGTCGGAGTCGATGCGGGCGTAGACGCCGGCGACGTTCCAGGTGGTCGCGTCGGCCGTCTCGTACAGGCTGTCCCCGGGGTCGATCGTGATCGTGTCGGAGCAGGACTCGGTGACCGTGGTGTCCGTCGTCGCGGTCGTCGTGCACGTCGGGGACATGCCGGCGTCGAGCTCGTTGTCGGAGGCCACGAGTCCGCCGCGGTAGAGCATGACCCCGGCGAACGTCTTCTTGTAGTCGATCGTCACGTCGGACGGCCGCGTCAGCGTGTACGTGACGGGCACCTTCACCGTCGCGGTCGTCCCTACGACGATCGCCTTCCCCTTGTTGACCGTCACCCCACTGAAGACCAGGGCCGGCGTAGCGGCCTGCGCGAGCGGCGCGGCCAGCCCGGTCAGGGCCAGGGCACCGGTCAGGGCGGCGCCGATGGCGAGTTTTCTCATGCGTGTCCCCACATTCGAAACGGACCCCTGGGCGTTGCGCTCCAGAACAAGGGCCCGTCGTGGGGCGACCTTAGGCATGGTCAGCCTGCGATGAAAATGAGTTGAGCCTGTGAAGGTGATCGCATCACGGCTTCGTCACGATGGGTAAAGCCGCAGGTGGGAGCGGGCGGCGGAGATTCCCCCGATCTGCCGGAATTGCGAGGCCTGTTGGGCGCTTTTCGGCCGCTACGGCTCCGCGCCCGAGGCCGATTCGTGATGTGGGCGGACCTGTCCTGCCAGCCACCTCACAGGCTTTTGACTTTTGATCAGCGGCGTTTGCGAGGCAGGGGGATCCAGGGAACGGGGTGCGGTGCGTGCGGGTGTTGGTGGGGTGCTGGCGGGACGCGGCGCGGGCGTTCGCCGTGTTGTTCGTGACGATCGAGATCCTTCTGGAGGCCTTCGACCGGGACGGCGTCACCTGGGGCGAAGCGGGCGAGGACGTCGCGCTGTGGGCCGTGGCCGGCGTCGTCTGGGCGGTCATGACCTGGCTGTTGCTACGACGACGGGCCCGTACCGCGGGCATCTCCCTCACCCCGGACGTCCTCACCGGCCGCCAGACCCGCCAACTCCGCGCGCTACGGCCCTCCATGGGCTGGTCCGACCGCATGCGCACGGAACTGAAGGCGTCGGACCGCGCCTCCGTCACCGCGGAGAAGGGCCACGAGGAAATCTGGTTCCACTGGCGCCCGGGCCGCCGCCGCAGGCACACGGTCTGGGGCTCGATCACCTTCGACGAACCTTCGGGGACGGTCCGGCTCGATCTGCGGGACGACGCGGCGTATACGGGGGGCGGGGAGTTGCGCAGG
>NZ_JBLTJC010000205.1:0-18257 GCF_048158785.1 Streptomyces colwelliae
GGCCACGGGGTGTGCCGGGGACGGCTGTTGGCCGCCGCGCGCGTCCGCGCGGAGGTCCGGGGCCGACGGAGCCACCCGGGTCGTACCGGAGCTGCCCTTGGCCGACGGAGCCACCCGGACCGGGCCGGAGGTGTCCGCGCCCCCGGCGCACCGGGCACCGCCGACCATCACCACGACGGTCAGCACGATGGTCCGCATGAGCCGGTAGGCGCGCGTCCGGTACCAGGGTCGGCGGCTCCGCACCACGCGGGCGGTACGACCGGGGGGCCACCGACCGTCCGCGAGCGGTCGGCGCACTGTGTCAGCGCCCCGCGCACCCGTGGGGCGCGGGGCGTTGCTGGAGTTCATCGCATCCGCTCAGGACGCGCCGTGGGGACGGCGACGCAGCCGGAACCAGACCACCCCGCCGACCGCGGTCAGGCCCACCGCCGCGGCACCGGCGAGCGGGGACAGGGCCGCGTCCCGGGCCAGCCCGCCGCCACCGGCGGGCGGACCGCCGTTGGGACCGCCCGTGCCTCCACCCGTGCCGCCGGTGCCGCCGCTGGTGCCGCCGGGCGGCGGCGACGGGCAGTCGACCTGGAAGACCTTGTGCTTGCCCGCGCCGTTCTCGCCCGCGAAGTTCCAGGTCAGCTTGTACATGCCGTTCGGCAGCTGAGCGACGGGCATGGTGTGGCCGGTGCCGGTCGCGAGCGTGATCGAGCCGGAACGGGTCGCGCCGCCCGGGATCGACGGCTGGGTCTCGATGGACCAGGTGACCTGCTGGACGGTGTCGAAGTTGAACGCGGCGAGGTAGAAGTCGCAGACCTTCGGCTCGTTGCGCTGGTCGGTGAAGGGCGTGCCCACCTCGTGGATCTTGACGTCTCCGTTGTCACCGGGGGCGGCGACGGCGACGGGTGCGCCGAAGGCGACGGTTGCCGCGGCGGCGAGAACCGTCCAGGCGGCGGCTCTACGGGGCAGGAATGAGGTCGGCATGAACAGCCCTCCGAATCAGGTGATTATCGTACGAATTGCTCCTTAACCTGATTCCCTTTCACGTTCTGCCCGGCGAACGTGCGCGCAGCGCCGTACGCGCCGTCAGATATCGCTAGATATCGCCCTTCCGGCTCAAGGACGGACCGGCCCGCCGCACCCCGCCGGAAGCCGCGCGCCCCTCGGACGATCTGCCCGGTGAGCGCAGCGCGACCCCCGCCGACAGCACCAGTAGCGCGCCGAGCATCACGAACGGCGCGGCCACGCCCGCGACTCCGGCGACGAGACCGGCGCCGGCGGGCGCGGCGACCTGGCCGAGGCGGTTTCCGGTGAGCCGGAGGGCGAGGGCGGTGGAGCGGGCGTCGTCGGGGGCGGCCTGGACGACCGTCGTCATGGAGAGGGGCTGGCCGACTCCCAGGCAGAAGCCCAGGATCGCGAGCATCAGGCCGATGGCCCAGACCGGGAGCGGCAGTGCGATGCCCGTGCACAGGACGCCCGCGAGGAGGCAGGTCACGGTCAACAGGGCCGCCCTGCCGAGCAGTTGGAGCAGCGGGGTCAGGACCAGCCGGCACGCGATGGTGGCCGCGGCGCGGATGCTGAGCAGGACGCCGATCACGGAGGGCGCGATGCCCCGGTGCTCGCCGACCACCGGGAGGTAGGCGGTGAGGATGTCGGTCGCGGACAGCACGGAGAGGCTGATGAAGATGCCCGCGGGTACGCCCCGGGCGCCCAGGATGCCGCGCATGGGCACGCGATCGCCTTGCTCCGTACGGGACTTGACGGTCGTACGGTCCTCGATGCGCCACAGCGACGTGAACGACACGGCGGCGCCCGCGCCCGCGACGAGGAGGGCGAGCGCGCTGGTGCCGGCCATGTCGGAGCCGCCGATCAGGGCGCCCGCGGCGATGGGGCCGATGAGCTGGCCGAGGGAGGCGCCGATGGTGAAGTGGCCGAAGTTGCGGTCCTGTTCGTGCGGGGCGGACTGGCGGGCGACCAGCGACTGGGCGCCGATCACGAAGCAGAGATGGCCCAGGCCCATCACTCCGCTCCACATCGCCATCGCCCAGAGGGAGTCGGCCAGTCCGCTGAGCGCGCAGCCGCCGGAGATCAGGACCACGCCGACGGGCAGCAGGGGTGCGCAGCGGCCGTGGTCGGTGCGGCGGCCGAGCGGTACGGCGGCGAACAGCGGGAGCAGCGCGTACACGCCCGCGATGACGCCGATCGCCCGCTCGTCGGCGCCGAGGGCGAGGGCCCGGTAGGAGACGGCGGGGCGGGCCATCGACACCGCCCCCTGCGTGAAGCTGAAGGCGATGACGAGGCGGAGCAGCCAGCCGCGGTTCCTGCCGGGCGTCATGGTGAAGTCCCTTGTCACGTCGGTCAGATGATGCCGAACAGGATTCCTGCCCCGAGGACGACGAGCGATGTCAGGGCGGCCCACTTGACGACGAACCTGGTGTGGTCGCCGAACTCGACCTTGGCCATGCCGACCAGGACGTACACGGCGGGCACGAGCGGGCTCGACATGTGCAGCGGCTGGCCGACGAGGGAGGCGCGGGCGATCTCCAGGGAGGAGACGCCGTGCGCCTGGCCGGCCTCGGCTAGCACGGGGAGGATGCCGAAGTAGAAGCCGTCGTTCGACATGAAGTACGTGAGCGGGATGCTGAGCACGCCGGTGACGAAGGCCATGTGCGGGCCCATGCCGTCGGGGATGTTGTCGACCAGCCAGGTGGCCATGTGGTCGACCATGCCGGTGCCCTGGAGGACGCCGGTGAAGACGGCGGCGGCGAAGACCATGCCGGAGACGTTGAGAACGTTCTCCGCGTGGGCGCCGAGGCGGGCCTTCTGGTCGGGCATGTGGGGGAAGTTGACGGTCAGGGCGAGTGCGGCGCCGAGGAGGAAGAGGACCGGGATCGGCAGCCACTCCATGATCATGGCGGTGAGCAGGGTGACCGTGAGCAGCGCGTTGAACCAGTACAGCTTGGGGCGCAGGGTGGGGCGGTCGGGGTCGAGGCCCTGGAACCCCTCGTCCTCGTCGGGGAGTTCGGCGTCGGCGTCCGTGCCGGAACCCGAACCGCCCGTGCGCGCACGCTTGTTGCCGTCACCACCGCCGGTGCCCACGAGCACCGTCTCGGTCTCCGGCTCCTCCACGAGCACCTCGTCCAGCGTGAGCACGCCGAGCCGCTTGCGCTCGCGGCGGCCGAGGACGTACGAGAGGACGAGGACCGCCAGCATGCCCACGGCGAGCGCCGGGATCATCGGGACGAAGATGTCGCTGGCGCTGACCTTGAGGGCGGTCGCGGCGCGGGCGGTCGGGCCGCCCCAGGGCAGCGTGTTCATCACGCCGTTGGCCATCGCGGCGACACCGGTCATCACGACCAGGCTCATCTTCAGGCGCTTGTACAGCGGGTACATCGCCGAGACCGTGATCATGAAGGTGGTCGAGCCGTCGCCGTCCAGGGAGACGATCGCGGCGAGGACCGCCGTACCGACGACGATGCGCAGCGGATCCGCCTTGCAGAACTTGAGGATCCCTCGCACGATCGGGTCGAAGAGGCCCACGTCGATCATCACACCGAAGTAGACGATCGCGAACATGAGCATCGCCGCGGTGGGCGCGAGGCTGGTGACGCCGTCGATGACGTAGTCGCCGAGCTTGGCGCCCTTTCCGACGAAGACGCAGAACAGCGCCGGTATCAGCACGAGCGCCGCGATCGGCGACATCTTCTTCAGCATGATCAGGACCAGGAAGGTCGCGATCATGGTGAAGCCGAGGATGGTCAGCATGAGTGGAACACCTAACGTTCGCCTTTGAACTCCCACCAGGGACGGCGGTCCGACGACGTTAGGTCGCGCAAAGCCGCGTTAACAAGACGTTGACGCGCGAGCAATAAGCGCAAAACTCCAGGTCACAGCGGTGCGGTGAGTGCGGCGACCTCCACGGGCACTCCGTTGAGCACCGCGTTGCCCGACAGCGGGTCGAGCTGACTGCCGTCGAGCAGCTGGTTCACGTTGACGCCCGGATCGGTGGCGGCGTGGCTGAGCCGGGTGCCGGGACGGTCGTGTCCCCAGCCGTGCGGAAGGCTCACGACGCCCCGCCGCAGTCCGTCCGTGATCTCGGCGGGGGCGGTCACCTCTCCCCCGGCGCCCTTCACCCGGACCGGCGCCCCGTCGACCACGCCGAGGCGCTCCGCGTCGTCGGGGTGGATGTGCAGGGTGCAGCGGTTGGTGCCGCCGGTGAGGGCGGGCACGTTGTGCATCCAGCTGTTGTTGGAGCGCAGATGGCGGCGGCCGACGAGGACCAGCCCGTCGGCACGGTCGCTCATCGCCTGCCGGAGCCGGGGCAGGTCGTCGACGATCGGCTGCGGCAGCAGTTCGACCTTGCCGCTGCGGGTCTTCAGCGGTTGCGGCAGGCGGGAGGCGAGCGGGCCCAGGTCGATGCCGTGAAGGCGTACGAGAAGGCGCACTTCCCCGACCGGGAGGTCTACGGCGCCCGCGGGCGCCCGGAGTTGCGCCTGATCACCTGCGGTGGCAGCTACGACCGCAGGACCGGATACGCGGGCAACACCGTCGTCTTCGCCCACCTCACCGCGACCCGTGAGCGCGCCCGGAAACCGTGAAGATGACCGTCCGTTTTCTCACCACCCGGACCGACCCGCCCGATCCCGTCCGGTCTCTTCCCCCGGGCGCGCACATTCCGTTAGCTTCCGTGACTCACAAGCCTCGTACGGCCCGTACGAGGTGTCCGGACCGCGGAGCACCGTCGCCCAAGTGAGCCCCCGGGGGCACTCGTCATGACACGCGCCATCTCTCTGCACGACGTGAGCAAGGCCTACGCGCGAGGCGTCCGGGTGGTGGACCGGCTGTCGCTGGACATCGCGCCGGGGGAGTTCCTCGTCCTGCTCGGGCCGTCCGGGTGCGGCAAGTCGACCGTGCTGAGGATGATCGCCGGCCTGGAGCAGATCGACGAGGGCGAGTTGAGACTCGACGGCGAGTGCGCCAACGAACTCGCGCCGTCCGAACGGGACATGGCGATGGTGTTCCAGAACTTCGCCCTCTACCCGAGCATGACGAGCCGGGACAACATCGGCTTCCCGCTGCGCATCGAGACCCCTGGCGAGGACCCGCGCGCCCGCGTGGACGCCACCGCCCGCATGCTGGGCATCGAGGACCTCCTGGAACGCTTCCCCAGCCAGCTCTCCGGCGGCGAACGCCAGCGCGTCGCCATGGGCCGGGCCATCGCCCGCCACCCTTCCGCGTTCCTGATGGACGAACCGCTCTCCAACCTCGACGCGAAACTCCGCAACCACCTGCGCGCCGAAATCTCCTCCCTCACCCGCAAGTTGGGCGTCACCACGGTCTACGTCACCCACGACCAGGCCGAGGCCATGTCGCTCGGCGACCGGGTCGCCGTCCTGCGCGGCGGAGTCCTCCAGCAGGTCGGCACCCCGCGCTCGGTGTACGCACTGCCCCGCAACGTCTTCGTCGCCGCTTTCATCGGCACCCCGCGCATCAACCTCCTGCGCGGCCTGGTCCGGGCCCCGTTGGACGGCGCGATGACCATCAGCCTCGGCAAGCAGTACCTCCGGCTGCCCGAACCCCTGTGCCTGGACCACCAGTTGCTCCGCGTCCAGCAGGGCCGCGAGGTCATCGTCGGCCTGCGCTCCGAGGCTGTGCGCATAGCCAAGCCCGCCGCCGCCCGCCCCGGCGAGGTGGCCATCAGCGGCCTCGTCGAGCACGTCGAGTTCCAGGGCCACGAGGTCCTCGTCCACTTCAACACCGGCTCCCGGCCCGCCGTCGTACCGGAGTTGGAGGCCCCGCGCACCGCCCGGCCGGTCCGGCGCCGCCGACGCGAGGGCGGTGTCCTGGACCGGCTGCGGGGACGCGCGAGCGTGCTGCGCGCCGGACCGGTGGTCGTCCTGGAGCAACCGGCGGTCGCGGAAGTCGACCCCGTACCGCCCGAGGGCCGTCTCCCCGGCGACCTCGTCGTCCGCACCACCCCCGACATCGAACTCCGGCACGGCATGCACGTCCCGCTCCTCGTCGACATCGCCCACCTGTTCGTCTTCGACCAGCACGGCGAACGGATCTCCCCGGCCCCGGCGCGGCTGCCCGACCTGGAGGAGTGACGCCCGGTACGGATAGGTGCATGAACGTGCACTTCACCCGAAACCGGGCAGCCCTCGCGATCGCCGGCCTCCTCCTGACCGTGGCCGCTCCCACCGCCTACGCGAGCCTCGACACCAGCACAGCCTCCGCTCCCGCGCCGACGCGCGGAACGCCGTACATCGAGACGCAGCTCTTCTTCGGCACCGAGCGGCCGGACGGTGGACCGGCCGTCACCGACCGGCAGTTCATGGCCTTCGTCGACGAGGAGGTCACGCCGGACTTTCCGGACGGGCTCACCGTGCAGGACGGGCGCGGGCAGTGGCGGGACGCGGACGGGCGGATCGAGAAGGAGCGGTCGTACGAGCTGATCCTGCTGTATCCGGTGGCGGCGGCGGGCGCGAACGACCGGAAGATCGAGGAGGTCCGGCGGGCGTACGAGAAGGCCTTCGGGCAGGAGGCGGTGGGGCGGGTGGACGACCGGACCCGGGCCGATTTCTGAGGTGCCCGCACCCCGGCTCACGCGGTCTCCGCGCGTCCGTGACCCAGGGTCTCTGGCGCCGGAAAACTAACATCGCTAGTTTATGGGGCGGACGACGTAGTCACGCCCGGGAGGCAGCACGATGAAGGCACACGACGGCATGTACATCGACGGCGCCTGGCGCCCCGCCGCGAGCGGGGAGACCATCGACGTGGTGAACCCGGTCGACGAGCAGGTGATCGACCGCGTCCCGGCCGGTACCGCCGCCGACGTCGACACCGCCGTACGAGCCGCCCGTGCCGCCCTCCCGGGCTGGGCCGCGACCCCGCCCGCGGAACGGGCCGCCCAACTCACCTCCCTGCGGGACGTGTTGGTGACCCGCAAGGACGAGATCGCCGAGACGGTCACCGCCGAACTGGGCTCTCCGCTCGCCTTCTCACAGGCCGTCCACGCGGGCGTGCCGATCGCGGTCGCGGGCTCGTACGCCGAACTCGCCGCGACCCACGCCTTCGAGGAGAAGGTCGGCAACTCGACGGTCTACCAGGAACCCATCGGCGTGGTCGGCGCGATCACCCCCTGGAACTACCCCCTCCACCAGATCGTCGCCAAGGTCGCCCCCGCCCTCGCGGCGGGCTGCACGGTGGTGCTCAAGCCCGCCGAAGACACCCCGCTCACCGCCCAGTTGTTCGCCGAGGCCGTCGACGAGGCGGGCATCCCGGCCGGTGTCTTCAACCTGGTGACGGGTCTGGGGCCGGTCGCCGGCCAGGCACTGGCCGAACACCCCGGCGTCGACCTGGTCTCCTTCACCGGCTCCACGGCGGTGGGCCGCCAGATCGGCGCCACGGCCGGTGCCGCCGTCAAGAAGGTCGCCCTGGAGCTGGGCGGCAAGTCCGCCAACGTCATCCTCCCGAGCGCCGACCTCGCCAAGGCCGTCAACGTCGGCGTCGCCAACGTGATGTCCAACTCCGGCCAGACATGCAGCGCTTGGACCCGCATGCTCGTCCACCGCGACCGGTACGACGAGGCCGTGGAGCTGGCCGCGACGGCCGCCGCCAAGTACGGCGACCGCATCGGCCCGGTCGTGAACGCCAAGCAGCGGGCGAGGGTGCGGAGTTACATCGAGAAGGGGGTCGCCGAGGGCGCGAGGCTGGTGGCGGGCGGCCCCGAATCCCCGTCCCCGCAGGGCTACTTCATCACCCCGACCGTCTTCGCCGACGTCACCCCCGACATGACGATCGCCCAGGAGGAGATCTTCGGCCCGGTCCTCTCCATCCTCCGCTACGACGACGAGGACGACGCCGTCCGCATCGCCAACGGCACGGTCTACGGCCTCGCGGGCGCGGTGTGGGCCGGTGACGAGGCCGAAGCGGTCGCGTTCGCGCGCCGGTTGGAGACCGGGCAGGTGGACATCAACGGCGGACGGTTCAACCCCCGTGCCCCGTTCGGGGGTTACAAGCAGTCGGGGGTGGGCCGGGAACTCGGCGCGCACGGGCTGTCCGAGTACCTCCAGACCAAGTCCCTTCAGTTCTAGCCCTGTCAGGAGGACTCACATGGTTCGCGCCGCCGTACTGCCCGCCGTGGGCGCCCCGTTGGAGATCGCCGAGATCGACCTCCCGGACCCCGGCCCCGGCCAGGTCCGCATCCGCCTCGCCGCCGCCGGGGTCTGCCACTCCGACCTGTCCCTGACCAACGGCACCATGCGGGTGCCGGTCCCGGCGGTCCTCGGCCACGAGGGCGCGGGCACGGTCGTAGCCGTAGGGGAGGGCGTCACGCACGTCTCACCCGGCGCCTCGGTGATCCTCAACTGGGCCCCGTCCTGCGGCACTTGCCACGCCTGCACACTCGGCGAGGTCTGGCTCTGCGCCAACGCCCTCAACGGCGCCGCCGACGTATACGCCCACCGCACCTCCGACGGCAGCGACCTCCACCCCGGCCTGAACGTGGCGGCGTTCGCCGAGGAGACGGTCGTATCGGCGTCCTGTGTCCTACCCCTCCCCGAGGGCATCCCCCTCACCGACGCGGCCCTCCTCGGCTGCGCGGTCCTCACCGGCTACGGCGCGATCCACCACTCGGCGCGGGTGCGGGAGGGCGAGACGGTCGCGGTGTTCGGCGTCGGCGGAGTCGGCCTGGCCACCCTCCAGTCGGCCCGGATCGCGGGCGCCACGACGATCGTCGCCGTCGATGTCTCTCCGGAGAAGGAGGAGTTGGCGCGCGCGGCCGGAGCGACGGACTACGTGGTCGCCTCCGAGAACACGGCCAGGGAGATCCGCGCCCTCACCGGAAAACAGGGCGTCGACGTCGCCGTGGAGTGCGTGGGCCGCGCGGTCACCATCCGCACCGCCTGGGAGTCCACCCGCCGCGGCGGCCGCACCACGGTCGTCGGCATCGGCGGCAAGGACCAGCAGGTCACCTTCAACGCCCTCGAACTCTTCCACTGGGGACGGACGTTGAGCGGCTGCGTCTACGGCAACTCCGACCCGGCGAAGGACGTGCCGGTGCTCGCCGAACACGTCCGGGCCGGACGCCTGGACCTGGGCGCGCTGGTGACGGAACGGATCGCGCTGGACGGGATCCCGGCGGCGTTCGAGAACATGGTGGCGGGGAAGGGCGGCCGGGCGCTGGTCATCTTCTGACCGGCCGTTTTCTGCGGGCGGCAGCGGCGCCGGGCGCGTGCTGACGGACGCGTCCCTGGAGGGGGGTGACGTGCCGGTGGGCGAGGGACTCTTGCTGACGGGTGCTTCCCCGGGCGCCGGTCACTTACTGGCGGGCGCTTCCTCGGCCGGCGGCTCGGCCCCGGCCATCGGAGTCGCCCCCGCACCTCCACCCGCACCCGCCCCCGTCTCCGCTGTCGCCGGCACCCGCGCCCGGGACCGCGACACCGCCACGCCCGCCAGGCACAGCGCCCCGCCCGCCAGCGTGAGCAGTCCCGGCACCTCGCCGAGCACCAGCCACGACATCAGGACGACCAGCGCGGGCACCGCGTACGTGGTCGCGCCCATCTTGCTGGCGGTCGTACGGGCGAGGGCGTACGCCCAGGTCGTGAAGGCGAGCGCGGTCGGGAAGACGCCCAGATAGACCATGTTGAGGGTGGCGGAGAGGGGCGCGTCGCCGGCCTGCCCGACGAGCTGCCCGGCGAACGGCAGACACATCACGGCCCCGACGAGACACCCGAACGTCGTGACCTGGAGCGCGCTCGCCCGGGCCAGGGCCGGCTTCTGGGCGACGACCCCACCGGCGTACGCGACCGCGGCGAGCAGACACAGCACCACACCGAGCACGGACGAACCCCCGTTGCCCGACATCGAAAGACCCACGGTCACCGCACCCGCGAACGACACCGCCATCCCCGCGAGCAGCCGCGGCGGCATCGCGTCACCGAGCAGCCGCGAGCCGAGCAGGGCGATGAGGATCGGCCCGATGTTCACGACGAGGGCGGCGGTACCGGCGTCGACCTGCTGCTCGCCCCAGTTCAGGACGACCATGTAGAACCCGAACCACAGCACGCCCGAGACGGCGATCCCCCGCCAGGCGGACCGCGGCGGCACCCCTTCCCGCCGTACGAGAGAGATCGCGCCCAGCGCCAGCGCCCCGCTCGCCAGCCGGCCCAGCGCCAGCGCGCCCGGCGAGTAGGCGGACCCCGCGCTCCGGATGGACACGAACGCGGAGGCCCACAGCAGGACGGTGACGACAGCGGCTGCGGCGGCTGCCCGTTCGGCACGGAGGAGGGGTTTCGTCATGTCCCGAGGCTAGGCGGCGGCACGGGCGCGGAGCTAGCGGAAATCGGACGCCACGTTCGGGATGCCGGCATGGTGCCTACGGGGTTAAATTTATTGCCAATGAGGCTTGACGTCGGGTCGGTCGGCGGGGCAGAGTCCGGCACACGTGCCGACAGCCCGACAGGTGAGGACGGTCCGATGAGCCACCACTCCGTACCGAAGCAGGTGCATCGCCTGTGGTCGACCGGGCACGAGCCCGTGCTGGAGGTCGAGGACGGGGACACCGTGTCGTTCGACCTCACCGAGGCCACGGACGGACAGTTCGACCCGACGTCGACCGTCGGGGCGGTAGCCGGTTTCGACTGGGACCGTGTCTATCCCCTGGCCGGACCGATCATGGTCAAGGACGCGGAACCGGGCGACGTCCTGGAGGTGGAGTTCCTGGAACTCCGGTCGGTCGACTGGGGCTGGACGGCCGTACTCCCCGGACTCGGCCTGCTCACCGAGGACTTCCCCGACGCACACCTCCACCTGTGGGACCTGACCGGCGGAGACACGGCCAACTTCCTTGACGTGGCGGACATCCCGATCCGCCCCTTCTGCGGGGTAGTTGGGGTCTGCCCCGATGTCACCGAACCCCAAAGCGTCCTGCCCCCGGGCCACTTCGGCGGCAACGTGGACTGCAAGGACCTGGTGGTCGGCACCAAGCTCTACCTCCCGGTCCAGGTCCGCGGCGCCCGCCTCAGCCTCGGCGATCCCCACGCGGCCCAGGGCGACGGCGAGTTGTGCGTGAGCGCGATCGAGGCGTCCCTGTCGGGCGCGGCAAGGATCCGCCTGCACAAGGGCCGTCGCATACCGGCCCCCCAATTCGAGACGGTGGGCCCCCTCCGCACGGACACCGACCGAGCCGGCCATTACGCCACGATGGGCGTGGCCCCCGACCTCATGCGAGCCGCCCAGGACGCGACCCGAGCCATGATCGACCACCTGTGCACCCGCTACGCTCTCGCCCCGATCGACGCCTACGTCCTGTGCAGCGTCGCCGTAGACCTGAGAATCACAGAGGTGGTGGACGCCCCCAACTGGATAGTCGCGGCCCACCTACCCAAGGCGATCCTCCGGGCACGATGAAAACAAGGGTGGCGTTACTTTTTTAGGGGCGCGGGGAACTGCGCGACCAGCCACAACGCACCGGCACTCGACACACGACAGAACCTAACCGGCACGTCGCATCTCCTCGAACTGCCCAGCCAACCCATCCAGCAACGCAGCAAGCCCCACCTCAAACGCCCGCTCATCCACCTTCTCCTGCTGCTCGGCAAGAAGATGCGCCTGCCCAAGATGCGGATAGTCGGCAGGATCGTACGCACTCTCGTCGTCCACAAACCCCCCAGCGAACGACCCCAACGCGGACCCCATGATGAAGTACCGCATCAACGCCCCGATGGACGTGGCCTGAGCCGGCGGCCACCCCGCGTCGACCATCGCCCCGTACACGGCATCAGCAAGCCGCAACCCAGCCGGCCGCCGCCCCGGCCCGGTCGCAAGCACAGGCACGATGTTCGGATGGTCACGCAGCGCGGACCGATAGGACACGGCCCAGTCGTGCAGCGCCGTACGCCAGTCCCGCCCGTCCGAGAACATCGACAGATCGACCTGCGCGCTCACCGAGTCGGCGACGGCCTCCAGGATCTGGTCCTTCGTGCGGAAGTGGTTGTAGAGCGAGGGCCCGCTCACCCCCAACTCCGCGGCGAGCCGACGCGTGGAGACAGCCGCCAACCCCTCCGCGTCCACCAGCACACGCGCCGTCTCGACGATCCGGTCGGTGCTGAGGAGGGGCTTGCGCGGTCGGGCCATGGCGCACATAGTAGGGCTGCGAGAGTCAAACTAGCAGTGCTAATTTAAATGTGCAGCAGTCGATGTACGGCCTTTCACTTGGGGTGACGCGCGATGAACCTGGGACTGAGCGAGGAGCAGGAGGCCGTACGGCAGCTCGCCAAGGACTTCGTGGACCGCGAGATCGCCCCGCACGTGATCGCCTGGGACCGCGCCGAGGAGGTCGACCGCTCGATCGTCAAGAAGCTCGGCGGCGTCGGCTTCCTGGGACTGACGATCGACGAGGAGTACGGCGGCTCGGGCGGCGACCATCTCGCGTACTGCCTGGTCACCGAGGAACTCGGACGAGGGGACTCCTCCGTGCGCGGGATCGTGTCCGTGTCGCTGGGGCTCGTCGCCAAGTCGATCGCCGGCTGGGGGAGCGAGGAGCAGAAGCGCCGCTGGCTGCCGGGGCTCACCTCCGGCGAGTACGTCGGCTGTTTCGGGCTCACCGAACCCGGCACCGGTTCCGACGCGGGCAACCTCACCACCCGCGCGGTGCGCGACGGCGACGACTACGTCATCAACGGCACCAAGATGTTCATCACGAACGGCACTTGGGCCGACGTCGTACTCCTCTTCGCGCGCTCGACCGACGCCCCGGGACACAAGGGCGTCTCCGCCTTCCTCGTGCCGGCCGACACCCCCGGCCTGACCCGCCGCACCATCCACGGCAAGCTCGGCCTGCGCGGCCAGGCCACCGCCGAACTCGTCCTCGAAGACGTCCGCGTCCCCGCCTCCACGATGCTCGCCCCCGAGGGCAAGGGCTTCTCGGTCGCCATGTCGGCGCTGGCCAAGGGGCGCATGTCGGTCGCGGCGGGCTGTGTCGGCATCGCCCAGGCCGCACTCGACGTGGCCGTCCGCTACGCCGGTGAGCGCGAGCAGTTCGGCAAGTCCATCGCGCGGCACCAGCTCGTGCAGGAACTGATCAGCGACATCGCCGTCGACGTGGACGCGGCCCGCCTGCTGACCTGGCGGGTCGCCGACCTGATCGACCGGGGCCTGCCCTTCGCCACCGAGTCCTCCAAGGCCAAGCTCTTCGCCTCGGAGGCGGCCGTCCGCGCCGCGAACAACGCGCTCCAGGTCTTCGGCGGCTACGGCTACATCGACGAGTACCCGGCCGGAAAGCTGCTGCGCGACGCCCGCGTGATGACCCTCTACGAGGGCACCAGCCAGATCCAGAAGCTGCTCATCGGGCGTGCGCTGACGGGCGTTTCGGCGTTCTGAGTACGTGAGTTGAGTATCTGAGCGGATGTCCTGCGGGCCGTAGCCGCCGACGCTTGACCCATGAGCGAAGCATCGGGCAAACCGCAGAACACGGCTGCCTTCTACGGCCAGGCAGTCGCCTCCTTCTCCGTCGCCATCGCGGCGACCGCCATCGGCATCTTCAAGCTGCACGCCGACGCCTGGGTACGGGCCTTCCTCGCGATCGCCGTCCTGTACCTGGTCACCTCCTCCTTCACCCTCGCCAAGGTGATCCGGGACAGGCAGGACGCGGCGCGCACCACCTACAACCCGTTCGAAAAGCTCTGAGCGGGCAGACTAAGCGCTCGCTCAGGTTCGGCGGTATGGTGGAGCCCTTGCCATCGAGAGGCATCGAGAGGGGTTCACGAGCGATGAGTACGGCGGAGGAGACCACCGCGGGCGACCCGCAGGCCTGGGCAGAGGTCACGCCCGACGCGGCCCGGCGACTGCTGATCGCCGCCGTGGAGGCCTTCGCCGAGCGCGGCTACCACGCGACGACCACCCGGGACATCGCCGGCCGCGCCGGGATGAGCCCGGCCGCGCTCTACATCCACTACAAGACCAAGGAAGAGCTGCTCCACCGCATCAGCAGGATCGGCCACGAGAAGGCCCTGGACATCCTGCGTACGGCGGCGGGGCGCGAGGGCAGCGCCGCCGAGCGGCTCGCCGACGCCGTCAGCTCCTTCGTGCGCTGGCACGCGGGCGGGCGCACCACCGCGCGGGTCGTCCAGTACGAACTCGACTCGCTCGGCCCGGACGCCCGCGCCGAGATCCTCGCGCTGCGCCGGCAGGTCGACGCCGAGGTGCGCGGGATCGTCGAGGACGGGGTGGCGGACGGCTCCTTCGACGTGCCGGACGTGAAGGGCACGACCCTCGCGATCCTGTCGCTGTGCATCGACGTGGCCCGCTGGTTCAGCCTCGACGGCCCCCGGACGCCCGACGAGGTCGGCGCGCTCTACGCCGACCTCGTACTGCGGATGGTGGGGGCCAAGTAGCCGTAGAACCAGTGGTGTTGGTTCTCGGGCGGAGATGTCAGAGGTAGTAGCGGGACACCGACTCGGCCACGCACACCGGCTTGTCGCCGCCCTCGCGCTCCACGGTGAACGCGACGGTCACCTGGACGCCGCCCGGTACGTCGTCGACGCCGGTGATCCTCGCGGTGGCGCGCAGCCGGGAGTCGACCGGCACCGGGGCGGGGAAACGGACCTTGTTCGTCCCGTAGTTGACGCCCATCGTCACGCCCTCGACCTTGATCAGCTGCGGTCCGAAGAGCGGGAGCAGCGACAGGGTGAGGTAGCCGTGCGCGATGGTCGTCCTGAAGGGGCCTGCCGCCGCCTTCTCCGGGTCCACGTGGATCCACTGGTGGTCGCCCGTCGCGTCCGCGAACAGGTCGATCCGCTTCTGGTCGATCTCCAGCCAGTCGGTGTGCCCCAACTGCTCACCGACCGCCGCCCGCAGGTCGTCGACGGAGGTGAAGATCCTCGGCTCTGCCATGTCCTGTCCCGGCCTCTCACGTCATCCAGCGTCATCGCATACCTAAGCAACTGCTTAGCATGGTCGGATGCGGGGCCGCTGTCAACGGACCGCGGGTGTGACGCGATGGGTAGGCTCTGACAGGTGCCTCAGATCCCCGAGAAGATCCACGAGCTGACCGTCGGCCAACTCTCCGCCCGCAGCGGCGCCGCCGTCTCCGCCCTGCACTTCTACGAGGCCAAGGGCCTGATCAGCAGCAGCCGCACCACGGGCAACCAGCGCCGGTACACCCGTGACACCCTGCGCCGGGTCGCCTTCGTGCGGGCCGCGCAGCGCGTCGGCATCCCGCTGGCCACCATCCGCGAGGCGCTCGCCGAACTCCCCGAGGAGCGCACCCCGACCCGCGAGGACTGGGCCCGTCTCTCCGAGGCCTGGCGCTCCGAACTCGACGAACGCATCAAGCAGCTCAACCGCCTCCGCGACCACCTCACCGACTGCATCGGCTGCGGCTGCCTGTCCCTGGCGACCTGCGTCCTGTCCAACCCGGACGACGTGGTCGGCGAACGGGGCGCGGGTTCACGCCTGATGACGGAACCGAGGGAACGCGCGCCCCGGGGCAGGCGAAGGGACACCGGCCCCAAGGCGCGCGACTGAGGGCGACGCGCTGGGGCGTCACTCGTACTCGGTGCCGCCCTTCCGCGTCAGATACGCCGGGCTGACGGCTTTGGCGATCGCCCGTCCACCGGTCACCGCGCTGTACCGCTCCGTCGCCGGACGGATCACGACGCCCTCGCGCAGATGCAGCCCCCGCCCGGACAGGGTCTCCCGCCCGCTCGCGACCTCCAGCACTCGCGCGACGTCGTACGGCCCCTCGTACAGCCGTGGCACCAACGGCAGCTCCCCGTCGAGCAGTTCGGCCAGTTCGGCCGCGTCCAGCCAGCGGACGACACCGTCGATCTCGGCGGACACGTCGAACACGGCGTACCCGAGCGTCTCGCGTCGCCCGTCCGCGCCGTACGTCAGGTCCTGCACCCCCGCGCCGTACACCTCGCCGAAGATCCCGACCCGGCGGGCGCAGAGCCGCTCGGCGAGCCGGGCGGCGGCCTCGGGGACGCCGTGGCCGTGGACGGCTCGCCAGTACAGATTGCGCGGATCCTCTTTCAGGGCGAGGGACTTGGCGCCGAAGCCCTTCGAGGAGACCTGTACGCGGCCGCCCTCCTCCTCTTTCTCGTTGTCGGCGAAGTAGGTCAACAGGCAGGCGGAGCCGTGCAGTTTCTCGGTCAGGACCACAGCCTCGCCCGGTTCGAAGATGCCGGGAAACCGCTGGATGTTCTCGATGTCCACCCAGGGCAGCAGATCGGGCGCGGACTCGACGTCACCGCTCATCGTGGGCGGGATCGGCGGCACCCACTTGACGATGCCGAGCCGCTCCGCGAAGTCGGTGCCGTCCAGGGCGGCCCGGCCCAGGTCGACGTCCGCGAGGGCCTCCGGCCGGCACACGATGCCCTGCGACAGCTCACCGCGCAGCCGCACCGCCTTGACCCGGTCGGCGTTGCTCCCCGCGAGGCGTCCCGTCAGCCCCAACTCCTCGATCAGCGCGGCCGGGAGCACGGACTGCTCGGGGATGTAGACGGCGGTGTCACCGGTGCGGTACGCCCCCTTCGCGACGACGGCGCGATACAGGCCGACCTGGGCCAGTTCGAGCGCGTCGGCGTTCGGGTGTTCATGGACGGTCAGCACTTCGGCGGTGACGCGCAGCGTCGACATCGGGGCTCCTCGGGTTCCTCAGTTGGGTTTCATCGCCCTCAACTGTCCTGATCCGAAAGGGGTGGAGCGACCGGATTAGCAGCTGCTAGCGTCATTCTCTTCGGCCGGCGGCGACGCCGCGCACGGAGTACCGACGGGACCAACTCCCATGCTCTCTCCCGCACTTGACGCCGCCCTCGCGGACATCGACACGGTCTTCAACGGATTCGCCAGCCCGCACGAGACCGGCTGCGGATTCTGCCACGCGCCCGAGGAGACCGCGTTGCTGCGCACGCCGTACACACGCGTGCCCGTGGACGTGGTGCGGTACTACCTCTTCGAGGTCCCCGACCACTTCGACGACCACCCGGCCGTGATGCGACGGCTGCTGCCGCAGGCCGCACGGGCGATGGCGGACGGCACCCTGGGCTCGATCGGCTATGGACCCCACGGGTTGAGCCGGGTGGACTGGCGATCCTGGCCGCCCCGGCAGGCCGCCGCGATCGAGGCCTTCCTGCGGGCCTGGTGGCAGGACACCCTCACCACGCCCGAGCCGCCCTACGACATCGACGACATATTCGAGACCTGCGCCACGATCGCCCGCACGGTGACCCCCTTCCTGAACGGATGGGTCCAGGGTCCGGTCGCCGACACGCACCTCGCCGCCTGCACCGACACCTGGCTCGACGACCTGGTGTCCGACGCCTCCCCGTTCACCTGGTGGTACGACGACAGCGAGGACACCGGCGTCGCGGACCTGCGCACCTGGCTGGCCGGCCCCGGTGCCGTCCGCCTCCATGCCCAGGGCGAGTCCGACCTCGCGATACGCGCCGAACTCCTCGCCCTGCCCTACGGCGAGCGCTGAGCCGACCCGTACTGAACCAGCCCCTCGGCGACCAACTGAGCGTTGGACAAGGCCCGTTCGCCGTCCGGCAGGAGCAACGTGTCCTCCAGGCCGATGCGTGTCGCGAGCCCCAGCCGCCCCGCGAGCCGGAGCACCGGCCAGGCGCCGCCTTCCTCACCGTGCAGCAGAACCGGGCGGCCGTGACCGGTGTCGAGGTCGGTGAGAAGCGCACGTGCGGACGCCTCGGCCGTGTCCGCGTCCGGGTCCGTCACCTCCGCCAGGACCCGCAGCACCTTCGAGCGGAGCGGTGAGACGGCGAACCGGGCGGCGCCCTCCGTGCCCGACCAGATGCCCGCCTCCACGCCGACGCCCCGGTCCAGCAGCGCCGCCGCGACCTCCTCGGCGCCCGGCTCGTGCCAGTTGACCGAGGCGTGGTCGGGCAGCACCGTCCAGCCGCGCACCCGCTCCAGCCGGGCGGCGGGGTCCGGCTCGGCCCAGGCGCCGGTGGTCACGCCGACCGGCACGGTCACCCGCGCCCGTATCGCGTCCAGCGTCACCGCGAGGACGCGGGGC
Organism: Streptomyces colwelliae; assembly: GCF_048158785.1. Taxonomy (NCBI): domain Bacteria; kingdom Bacillati; phylum Actinomycetota; class Actinomycetes; order Kitasatosporales; family Streptomycetaceae; genus Streptomyces; species Streptomyces colwelliae. Next base: position 18,026 of record NZ_JBLTJC010000205.1, read on the forward strand.
GACAACGTGTCGTCCCCGCAAGGGGACTTGGGATGGAGGTGGACATCCGTGGCCCCCGCCGCGACGGCCTCCACCGCGGCATCGGCCAACGCCCCGGGCGAGACCGGCACCATCCAGCCGTCGGCGACCCCACGGGCCCCGTTGAGACAGACCTGCACCATGCCTCGATGGTGCCACCGGCCACTGACAACCGGCCCCTCGGCCCGGCCTCCTCAGCCCGACCCCCTTGTCC
>NZ_JBLTJC010000206.1:0-18224 GCF_048158785.1 Streptomyces colwelliae
TGAAGCGCGGCCGCTTTCACGATGCGCGTCTTCGGGGTGCGGGATTTCGAGGTGCGGGTCTTCGGGGTGCGGGTCTTCGGGGTGTACGGCTTGAAGGTGGTGTGCGTCATTCCCGGTGCATCGGCACGGCGGGCCCGCGCCAACAGCTCCTCGTCGACGAAGTGCCGTAGTTCCAGGCCCTGGTGGTCCTCGTCGCGCAGGGCGTCGAAGACCGGGATGTGGGCGGGAGAGGTGTGCAGGAGGGCGAGCACGTGGGCGGGGCCTTTCTTCGGTGCCCTCTCAGGGCGGGACGTCGCGCTAGAAGCGACCGGGATGTGCCCTGAGCCACTCCATCGCCGCACGCAGCAGCTCCGGGTCCGCGGCCGGCGCTTCGTCGGGATGCCGTTCCGCCCACTTGACGACGTACGGGCAGAGCGGGGCGACGACGACGCCCTCGCGGGCCGCGATGCCGTACAGCTCGCGGGCGAGTGAACCCGCGATGCCCTTTCCCTCGTGGGCCGGTTCCACGATCGTGTGGACCGGGACGAGGGCGCGCGCCGGGGACTCCAGGACGAAGTACTCGATGTGGCCCACGACTTCACCGCCGCCGACCGCCTCCAGGCGGCCCGCCGCCCGGTCGTCGCGGATCTCGATCTCGCTCATGGGCTTCCTCCTGGTGCGATGGTCAGGCCGTGACGGCCCGAGCGTAACCGATGGTGATCACCGGGTCCCCGGGATGCGCCGGGCAGGCGGCCGGACGCACTTCTCGTAAGGACCAGGTAAAGACCGTGGTTCACAGTTTCGGTTGCGGTTGCCGGGTGCCGTCCGGGGGATGAATGTGGCCACACAGGCCTGATCAGCACCCTGGAGGCACCGTGACCACCACATCTGAGCCCCGGGTGTCGGGGCTGGAGATACGTTCCATCGACTATGTCCCCCTGAACGAGCGCCACGGCAAGCTGTGGCACCTGGGCCCCCTGTGGTTCATGTCGAACGCGCAGATCGCCACCCTCGCCGTCGGCCTGATCAGCATCACCGAGGGCGGCAACCTCATCTGGTCGCTGATCGCGATCGTCGCGGGCACCCTGCTCGGCACCTTCTTCATGGCCTTCCACTCGGCCCAGGGCCCGCAGCTGGGGCTGCCGCAGATGATCCAGTCGCGGCCCCAGTTCGGGTACGTGGGAGCCCTGTTGGTGTGGCTGTTCGCGTACGTGCAGTACGCGGGCTTCAACGTCTTCAACACGATCCTGGCCGGTGAGGCCCTGCACACCACGGTGCACGGCGGCACCAAGATGTGGGTGGCCGTGGTCACCGTGGTCGGGTTCGTGATCGCGCTGGTGGGCTACGACGTCATCCACAAGGCGGAGCAGTTCCTGACGTACACCTTCCTGGTCGTCTTCGGGATCTTCACCGTGGGTGTACTGGCGACCCTGCACTACCCGGCCGGCTCCTTCGACCTCGGCGGATTCTCCTGGACGCCGTTCCTCGCGCAGTTCGGCGTGGTCGCGGGCTACCAGATCAGTTGGGCGATCTACGTCTCGGACTACTCGCGCTACCTCCCGCCGGACGTGACCGTCCGCAAGACCTTCTACTGGACGTACTTCGGTTCGGCGCTCGGCGGGGTCTGGCTGATGACGCTCGGCGCGCTGCTCGCCGCCTGGGCGGGCAAGGACTTCGACACGATCCGCTCGATCAACGCGGCGGGCGACAAGGTGTTCAGCGGCTTCGGCGCGATCGTGCTGCTCTTCGCCACCCTGGGCCTGGTCTCCGTGACCGCGCTGAACATGTACGGCGGTTCACTGACCCTGATCAGCGCGATCGACTCGTTCAAGAGGGTCCAACCGACCGTGTCCGTACGGGCGTTGACGATCGGGCTGACCGCCGCGCTCTCCCTGGCCGGCGCGATGGCCGCGACCGCCGACTTCCTCACCAACTTCAACAACTTCCTGCTGCTGGTGCTCTATCTGTTCATCCCGTGGACCGCGGTCAACCTGATGGACTACTACGTGGTGCGTCGCGGCCACTACGCGATCGCCGAGATCTTCAACCCCCATGGCCTGTACGGCCGTTGGGGATGGCACGGCATCATCTCCTACCTCGTGGGCTTCGGCGTCATGGTGCCGTTCTTCTCCGTCGGCACGCTCTACGTCGGCCCGATCGCGCACGCCATGGACGGCGCCGACCTCTCCCTGTTCGTCGGGCTGCCCGTCGCCGGGGCGCTGTACTGGTGGCTGAGCCGCTCGATCGACGTGGAGGCCGAGATCCGGGTGGCCGAGGCGGAGGCCGAGGAATTGGAGCAGGCGGCGCACGAGCACCGCGAGCCCTGACACCCGTTACGCCGCTCCGCCGTCACACCACCGCTTCCTGGACCGGTCCAATCTCCGGCTGCTTCTCGAACTGGGTGCGGTAGAGCTCGGCGTATCGCCCACCGGTGGCGAGGAGTTGGTCGTGCGTACCGCGTTCCACGATGTGGCCCGCCTCGACGACGAGGATCTGGTCGGCGGAGCGCACGGTGGACAGTCGGTGGGCGATCACCACGGCCGTCCTGCCCTGCAACGCCTCGGCGAGGGCCTCCTGGACGGCCGCTTCCGAGGTGTTGTCCAGGTGGGCGGTGGCCTCGTCGAGGATGACGACGCGCTGGCCGGCCAGCAACAGCCGGGCGATGGTGAGGCGTTGGCGCTCGCCTCCGGAGAGCCGGTAGCCGCGTTCGCCGACGACCGTGTCCAGGCCGTCGGGCAGGGACCGTACGAGATCGTCGAGGCGGGAGCGGCGCAGCGCGTCCCACAACTCGTCCTCCGTGGCGGCGGGTTGGGCCAGTAGCAGGTTGGCGCGGACCGAGTCGTGGAAGAGGTGGCCGTCCTGGGTGACCATGCCGAGGGTGGCCCGCAGGGAGGCGGCGGTGAGGTCGCGGACGTCCACCCCTCCGACGCGCACGGCGCCTTCGTCGACGTCGTAGAGGCGGGGCAGGAGTTGGGCGACGGTCGACTTGCCGGCGCCGGAGGAGCCGACGAGGGCGATGGTCTGGCCGGGTTCGGCGCGGAAGGAGACGCCGTGCAGGACCTCGGCGCCGCCGCGGGTGTCGAGGGAGGCGACCTCTTCGAGTGAGGCGAGGGAGACCTTGTCGGCGGACGGGTAGGCGAAGCGGACCTCGTCGAACTCGACCGCGACCGGGCCCTCGGGGACCTCGCGGGCGTCGGGTTTGTCCTCGATGAGGGGCTTGAGGTTGAGGACCTCGAAGACGCGCTCGAAGCTGACGAGGGCGCTCATCACCTCGACGCGGGCGCCGGCGAGGGCCGTGAGCGGGGCGTAGAGGCGGGTCAGGAGCAGGGCCAGTGACACGACGGCGCCCGGCTCCAGGGTGCCGTGCAGGGCGAACCAGCCGCCGAGGCCGTAGACGAGTGCGAGGGCCAGGGCGGAGACCAGGGTCAGCGAGGTGATGAACACCGACTGGGCGGTGGCCGTGCGGACGCCGATGTCCCGGACCTGGCTCGCGCGCTCCGCGAACTCCACGGACTCCTCGTCGGGGCGGCCGAAGAGTTTGACGAGGGTCGCGCCGGGCGCGGAGAAGCGTTCGGTCATGCGGGTGCTCATCGCGGCGTTGAGCGTGGCCGCCTCGCGCTGCATGCGGGCCATGCGGCTGCCCATGCGGCGGGCCGGGATCACGAACACCGGGAGCAGCACGAGCGCGAGCAGGGTGATCTGCCAGGACAGGGTGAGCATGACGACCAGCGTGAGCAGCAGCGTGACGAAGTTGCTCACCACTCCGGACAGGGTGTTGCTGAACGCCCGTTGGGCGCCGATGACGTCGTTGTTGAGTCGGGAGACGAGCGCGCCCGTACGGGTACGTGTGAAGAACGCGACCGGCATGCGCTGCACATGATCGAAAACAGCTGTCCGCAGATCGAGGATGAGCCCTTCCCCGAGCGCGGCGGAAAGCCGCCGACCCAGAATGCCGAGGGCCGCCTCGGCGACCGCGATCAGGGCGATGAGCAGGGCGAGGCGTACGACGGTGCCGTCGTCGCCGCCCGACACGATCGCGTCGACGACGTGCCCGGCCAGTACGGGGGTCGCGACGGCGAGCAGCGCGGTCACCACCCCGAGCAGGACGAACCGCGCGATCGGGCGCCGGTGCGGCCGAGCGAACTCCGCGATGCGGCGCAACGTGGCGCGGGCGAACGGGCGGCGCTCCTGTTCTGCGGTCATGACACTGTGCAATTGGGTCCAGGCCGTGCTCTCCATGCTCATGGGAGAGACCGTAGGACCTCAAGCGTCGTTGAGGTCAACGGATTCGCCGCATCCCCCCGCAAGGGCTCACGCGACGACGCGCGCGTGGACTCGTGTAAGGGCGCGTGTAAGGAGCTGTCCCCGCTGCCGCAACCCGCAGTTGTCGTGGCGCGGAAACCCTCTGGGGATGTGAGACACGTCCGCGTCCGGCAGATCCTGTGCCTGCTCCCGCTGCTTCTCGTCACCGTCGTCGCCGTCCAGCACCGGTCCGTCCTCGTCGAGGGCTTCGGCCAGCTGCGGGCCGCGGAGTGGCCCTGGCTGGTGGCGGCGGCCGGTGCCACCTGTCTGACCTGGGTCGCCGCCGCGTTCACCCGGCAGGGTGCCGTGGTCGAACGGCTGCCCGCGCGGCGGCTGTTGGCCACGCAGTTCGCGGCGGGCGCGGCGAACCACCTGCTGCCCACGGGACTTGGCGCGGGGGCGGTCAACCTGCGCTTCCTGACGGTGTGCGGGCTGCCGCTGGCCCGTTCGTCCGCCGCGCTCGCCCTGTACCTGCTCGCGGAGTCCATAGCCCGGCTGAGCCTGCTCACCGGTCTGCTGATCGCTTTCCCGGACGCCCTGCGCCTCGGAACTCTCCTCCCGGCAGGGGCACTTGGCCCGCTGCTGGCCATCGTCGGCGCCGTGCTGTGCGCGGCGGTCCTGGTCCTCGTTCTGGTACGGCGGCTGCGGACGGCGATCCTGTCGTTCCTCCGTACGGCGTTCAGCGAGGCGCGTTCCGTGCACACGCGGCCGGCGCGGGCGCTCGCGCTGTGGGGCGGTTCGCTGGCGTTCCCCGCGCTCCAGGCGGCCGGACTCGCCGCGGTGGGGCAGGCGTTGGACCTGCCGGTGGCACCCGCGCAGATGGCGCTCGCCTATCTGGCGGCGACGGTCGCGGTGGCGCTGGTGCCCACGCCGGGCGGGATCGGCTCGGTGGAGGCCGCGTTGATCGTGGCGCTGGTGGCGGCGGGTGGCCCGGTCGCGGTGGCCACGGCGGTGGTGCTGGCCTACCGGATCATCACGGTCTGGCTGCCCCTGCTGCCGGGGGCGTTGACGCTCGGCGCCCTGGTTCGGCTGAGAGTCATCTGATTCTCAACTCCGCTCGAACATTTCTGTAAAGCAGCATCAGCCCTGGTCGAGACATCGACCAGGGCTACTTCACGTTCACCCCAACTACCTTGTTTTACTTTTTACTTGACTCTACATGACAGCACGAGTTGACTGAAGAGCGTTGATTTGTCAGCCGAGGAGGCAGGACTGTCATGGGGGACGAGACGTTAGGAATCATCCTGGCGGGAGGCAGGGGCGAACGCGCCAAGCCGCTCACCCTCGCCTCGTCCGACTACATCCGCAGCAAGGCCCTCATCCCGTTCGTCGGCCGCTCGGTCGTCGAGTGGCTCGTCGAGTCCTGCCGCGACCAGGGCATCCGCCGCTTCTACGTGATCGCCCAGGGCGCCGAGAACCACAGCCAGATCAAGCTCGTGCTCGGCCACGGCGAACGGTTCGGCGTGGAGATCCACTACTCCCGTGCCCGCCTCGACCGCTACAACGTCGGATCGGGCGCCGCCACCCTGCACAACCTCGAACAGTGGGACCTGACGGGCCGTGCGCTGGTGCTGCCGGTGGACTCCGTCTTCGAGTTCGACCTGCGCAGGCTGAAGGAGGCGCACGTCGCCGCCGACGCCGTCGTGACCGTCGCCTCGGTCGGCCGCAGCCCCGAGGAGATCGCCGGCAAGTACGGCGTGATGCAGACCTCCCCGGACGGATTGGTCTCGGGGTTCGTGGAGAAACCCACCCTGGATCGCGTCCACCGGATCTTCCCCGAGACATCGTTGGCCTCGTTGTCCCCGGCCGGCCGCACCCTGCCGACCAACGCCGGGATGTACCTGGTCGACTGCGGCCGGCTGCGGCTGGCCGTGCGCAACGCCGAGATGATCCGGCTCGCCCAGCAGCGCCTCGACTGGGGCGGCGACCTGCTGCCCTGGCTGGTCGGGCGCGGACTGCCGGTCGCCGCCGCGCCCATCGACCGGCTCGGCGACCTCGGCAGCATCGCCGACTACCTGGCCACCCTCGGCGACGTGCTCGGCGGTCGCTACCGGTGGATGACCCGGGCCATGGGCGAACCGACGAGCACCGACCCGCCGTACTGGATCCACGAGTCCAGCCTGCGCACCAAGGACAGCGTCACCGGCACCACCCTCGCCCAGAAGATCTCCGAGGGCAGTGTCGTCATCGGCCCCGCCGTGCGCATCGGGCGCAACGCCGAGATCGGGCCGGGCGTGAAGCTGCGGTTCAGCGACATCGGTGACGGTGTCGACGTGGACGAGGGCGCCCGGCTCAGCCGGACGGCGATCGGCGACAGCGCTGTCGTCGGGCCGTACGCCCGGATCACCGACTCGTACGTCGGGCCGATGGCGCGGGTGCACTCCGAGCGGGACAACCCGGTCCGGCTCGTCCACTCCGCGATCGGCGAGGCCGCCGACCTGCGGCCCGGCACCCGGCTGTCCGGGGTGAGCGTCTATCCGCGGCTGCGGGTGCCCGCCGTCACCGGGCTGCCCACCGGCACCCATCTGACCAGCTCCGACGACATCCTGCACTGGATCTGAGCGCTCACCCCGTCAACTCCCCCGCCCTTTCCGGCTCTTCCGCAGCCCCCGTGGAGATCTCGATGGACAGCCCGATCGCCGTCATAGGAGGAACCGGCCGCACAGGCCGGCTCGTCGCCCGTCAACTGCTCGCCCGGAGCGAACGCGTCCGCGTCATCGGCCGCAGCACCCAGCGCGCCCGACGGCACACCCCGCCGCAGGCCCAGTTCTTCGCGGCCGACGTGCGCTCCCCCGCCTCCGTCCGCACGCCCCTGCACGGCTGCTCCGCGGTCGTCTACATCGTGGAACCGGGCACCGACGACGCCGGACCCGACAGCCCCGAGACCACCCTGCACACCGGGGTCCGCCATGTCCTCGACGCCCTGGACTCCACCGTCGCGGCTCCGCACTTCGTGCTGGTCAGCCAGCGCCATGTGACCCGCCGCGACCATCCCATGAACGCCTACGGCCGGATGCTGGACTGGCGACTGGCCGGCGAGAACGCGGTCCGCTCCTCCGGGCTGCCGTACACCGTGATCCGGCCGGGCTGGCTGACCGACGAGCCCGATCACGGTCATCTGCACCTGGAACAGGGCGACTTGGGCGACGGCCGCGTGGCCCGCCCACTCGTCGCCGACGCCTGCGTGCAGGCGCTGTACTCCCCCGCGGCCCGCGGCCTGACCTTCGAGATGCGCAGCGAGACGGGACCGGGCGCCTCTCCCGTGCCCTGGCAGGAACTCTTCGCCGGCCTCCGCGCCGACGCCCCGACCGCGGCCCGGGCCGCACTCACCTGAGGGTGGCCACCATGCGTACGACACTCCGACGGACTCTGCGACCGATGCCATGACAGAACAGATGACCTTACGCCCCGACCAGGCCACCGGCTCCTCCCTCGGCGGCCGTCCCTCCGACGTCACCCCCGGCCGGCCACAGCCGCTGGGCCCCACCGTCGACGCCGACGGTGTCAACTTCTCGCTCTTCTCCGAACACGCCACGCGGGTCGACCTGTTGCTCTTCGAGCACTGCGACAGCCCGCAGCCCTACCGCACCATCACGCTGCTGCCCGACCGCCACCGCAGCTTCCACTTCTGGCACTGCCACGTCAGCGGGATCGGCGCCGGCCAGGTCTACGCGTTCCGCATCGACGGACCGCGCGACAACGGCGAGTTGGGCACCCGGTTCGACCACCGCAAGGTGCTGATCGACCCGTACGCGCGCGCCAACATCAACGGCCGCTGGGAGCGCACCCACGCGATCGGCCCCGGCGACAACGTCGAGAGCTGCATGCGCAGTCTGGTGGTCGACCTCGACGACTACGACTGGGAGGGCGACACCCCGCTGCGCACGCCGATGGCGGAGACCGTCGTCTACGAGATGCACGTGCGCGGTCTGACCGCGTCGCCGACCTCGGACGCCGAGCGTCCCGGCACCTTCTCCGCCGTCATCGACAAGATCCCGCACCTGCGTGAACTCGGCGTCACCGCAGTGGAGTTGCTGCCGGTCTTCGACTTCGACGAGACCCAGGTCCTGCGTACGGGACCGGACGGCACCCCGCGGCGCAACTACTGGGGCTACGACCCCTACGGCTTCTTCGCCCCGCACACCGGCTACTGCTCCAGCCCCCATCTCGCCACCCACATCACCGAGTTCCGCGACATGGTGAAGGCGTTCCACCAGGCGGGCATCGAGGTCATCCTCGACGTGGTCTTCAACCACACCAGCGAGGGCAACGAGTTCGGGCCGACGATCAGTTTCCGGGGCGCGGCCAACGAGGCGTACTACCACCTGTGGCCGCAGGACCGCTCGCACTACATGGACTTCACCGGGTGCGGCAACGCCGTCAACGCCAACCATCCGATGGTCACCAAGTTCATCGTGGAGAGCCTCGAGTACTGGGTGACCGAGCACCACATCGACGGCTTCCGCTTCGACCTCGCCTCCGAACTCTCCCGCGGCCCGCTGGGCTACGAGATGGCGGTGCCGCCGGCCCTGTGGGCGATCGAACTGTCGCAGGTGCTGGCCGAGACGAAGATCATCGCGGAGCCGTGGGACGGCGGCGGGCTCTATCAGGTCGGCCGGTTCCCGGGGAAGCGCTGGGCGCAGTGGAACGGTCCCTTCAGGGACGACGTACGGCGGTTCGTGCGCGGTGACGCGGGGATGGTCGGCGAGGTCGCCTCACGGCTCGGCGGCTCGGCGGACCTGTTCGCGGCCCAGGGCGAACTCCCCACCAACAGCATCAACTTCATCACCTGCCACGACGGCTTCACCCTCAACGACCTGGTCAGCTACAACTCCAAGCACAACCACTCCAACGGCGAGGCCAACGCCGACGGCGCCGACGAGAACTACAGCTGGAACTGCGGCGTCGAGGGCCCCACCGACGACGCCGACGTCGAGTGCCTGCGGGTGCGGCAGATCAAGAACCTGCTGTCGCTGCTCATGCTCAGCCGCGGCGTGCCGATGCTGCTGGCCGGCGACGAGTTCCGCAACAGCCAGGGCGGCAACAACAACGGCTACTGCCAGGACAGTCCGGTCTCCTGGCTTGACTGGAACCAGGCCAGGAAGGAGAAGGAGACCACCGGCTTCACCCAGCGCCTCATCCGGCTCCGCAAGCGCTACCGCACCCTGCGCGAACCGCAGTTCTTCTCCGAACGCCTCAACTCCCGCTCCCTGCCCGACATCACGTGGCACGGCACCCGGCTCGACCAACCCGGCTGGGAGGACCCCAACGCCCGGGTGCTGGCCTGCACGTACGGCGGTTTCGACGGTGACCCGGACCTGCATCTGATCCTCAACATGTACCACCTGGGCCTCGACTTCGAGCTGCCCGAGATCCCCGGTCACCGCTGGCACCGCGTCCTCGACACGGCCCGCCCCGGCCCCGACGACATCCCGCCGCCCGGAGAAGAGGAGCTGGTCGACGGTCCCACCCACCACGCCCAGGGCCGCAGCGTCGTCCTGCTGGCGGCCCTGCCCGACGAGAAGGGCACCTGAGATGAGTACACCTGCCCAACGCCGCATCCACTCCGACACCCTCGCGGGCTACGTCACGTACTACAGCCCGACCAGCCGCCGCTTCGGCCTGCGCACCTCCGACGAACGGGAGTTCACCGTCCATCTGGCGTCCAACGCCGTCTCGCGCATCGTCCGCAACCTCGGCGACGACTACCGCGACACCACCGCCGACACCGTCGACATGCTGGCCGAGGGCCGGTTCGTCTTCGCGTACGGCATCCTCTACGAGTGGGAGGGCGGCTCCCGGTTCGACGCGAAGGAGATCACCTTCCCGGAGGAGACCCGCGGACAGTACGTCTTCGAGCACCCGAACTGGTGGGTCCAACAGGCCACCGCCATCGCCGACTTCTACCTGCGCGGCCAGTTCCCCGACGGGGTGTACGACTGGCGCGGGTTCCGCACCCACCTCACGCTCAGCGGCACCCACCTGCCGGACTTCGCCGGCGGGGACGTGCGCCAGGAGACGGACACCATCTCCCGGCTGGTCTACGGCCTGTCCACCGCGTATCTGCTGACCGGCAAGGACCGCTTCCTGGAGGCGGCCGAGGCCGGCACCCTGTACCTGCGCGAGCACATGCGGGTGGACGACCAGGCCGACGGCATCACCTACTGGTACCACGGCATCGACATCACCTCCTCGGGCCATCGCCCGGTCTTCGCCTCGGAGTTCGGCGACGACTTCGACGCGATCCCGATGTACGAGCAGATCTACGCGCTCGCCGGCCCCACCCAGACGTTCCGCATCACCGGCGACCCGCGGATCCTGGAGGACATCGACCGCACGTCCGCCCTGTTCCAGAAGTACTTCCGCGACCCCGTGCGCGGCGGGTTCTTCTCGCACCTGGACCCGATCACCCTGGACCCGAACGCCGACTCGCTCGGCCGCAACCGGGCCCGCAAGAACTGGAACTCGGTCGGCGACCACGCACCGGCGTATCTGATCAACGCCTATCTGGCGACGGGCCGTTCGGACTTCGCCGCGCTCCTTGAGGAGACCGCGGACACCATCGTGGAGCGGTTCCCCGACGAGCCGAACAGCCCGTTCGTGCAGGAGCGGTTCCACGCCGACTGGAGTCCGGACCGGACCTGGGGCTGGCAGCAGGACCGGGCGGTCGTCGGCCACAACCTGAAGATCGCCTGGAACCTCACCCGCATCAAGGCCCTGTTCGACAAGCCCGAGTACGCCACGACCGCCGAGCGCATCGCCGAGATCATGCCGGCGGTGGGCAGCGACGGGCTGCGCGGCGGCTGGCTGGACGTGGTCGAGCGGCAGCCCGACCCGGACAGCGGCATCCACCGCATGGTGTGGCACGACCGCAAGGCCTGGTGGCAGCAGGAGCAGGCGATCCTCGCCTATCTGATCCTGGCCGGCACCACCGGCGACCCGGAGCAACTGCGGCTGGGGCGCGAGGCGGCGGCGTTCTACAACGCCTTCTTCCTCGACTACCAGGACGGCGGCGTCTACTTCAACGTCCTCGCCAGCGGCATCCCGTACCTGCTGGGCACCGAGCGGCTCAAGGGCAGTCACGCCATGGCCGGCTACCACGCCCTGGAGCTGTGCTACCTCGCGGCCACCTACACCGGGCTGCTGCTCAGCAACGACCCGATCACCCTGCACTTCAAGCCGCGCCCGGAGGACCTACCGGACCGGGTGCTGCGCGTCGCGCCCGATCTGCTGCCCGCGGGCACCGTGGAGCTGACCCGGGTGTGGATCGACGACCAGCCGTACCAGGACTTCGACGGCAAGGCCCTCACGGTCCGGCTGCCGCGCGGCGACGAACCCGTCCGGGTCCGGGTCGAGTTGGAGCCGGCCACGATGCGGCTGCGGATGCGCACCTCGTTCGACGGCGGCACCGCGCATGTCGTGTGCCACGGGGTGATCGACGCGGCCGAACTGGGCAAGTTCCGCCGGATCCTGGCCGAGGTCATGGCGGCGACCCCGCGCCGGGTGGAGTTCCATCTGTGCGAAGTCGGGGGCATGTGCCGGCCGGCCATCAACGAGCTGCTGTTCCAGCGCACCAAGGCGGGCCTGGACGTCGACTTCGTCATCGTGGGCTGTGCGCTGCCGGACGTGGCGGACGCGTTGCTCGCGACGGACGCCTTCCTGCTGGCTGGGGGTGACGAGTGCAACCATGACTGAACTCGCGACCTTCACCCTCCCATTACCCCCGATGCGCGCCCCGGGGGCACCGCCGGGCACCTCCGCCGGTCTCCCCGCCTACTGCCGTGATCTGTTCGGCGACTTCACCCGTGCCGACCAGCGGCGCTGGGGTGAGGTGTATGTGCGCGGGCTGCTGGACGTGCCCGGGCGCAAGACGCCGGCCCGGATCTCCGAGCAGGTGCTCGGCAGGCGGGCCGTGCAGCAGATCCAGCAGTTCGTGAACCAGAGTCCGTGGGCGTCCGCTCCCGTACGGGGGCGGCTCGCCCGGCAGGTGGTGCGGGCCTCGCGTGCCGAGGCCTGGTCCATCGACGAGGTCGTCTTCGCCAAGAACGGCGACCGGTCGGTGGGCGTCGCCCGGCAGTACGCGGCCTCGCAGGAGCGGACGGTGAACTGCCAACTGGCCCTCGCCGCCTCGCTGGTGGGGCAGGCCGGCGGGGTCCCGGTGAACTGGCGGCTGATGCTGCCGGCCCGCTGGGACCGCGACGAGCACCTGCGCGGCCAGGCCCACGTACCGGTCCAGGAACGCTGCCGGCCACGCTGGAGCTACGTCCTGGACGCGCTCGACGAAATGCTCGACGAGTGGTCCCTGGAACCGCTGCCGGTGCTGGCCGACTGGCGCTGCGAGAGCGACCCCGACCCGCTGCTGCGCGGCCTTGAGGCACGGGGCCTCGGCTATCTCGTGCAGGCCGCGCCGCACACCCCGGTGCTGCTGCCCAGGCGGCAGGCCACCACCCCCGGGATGCGCGGCACCCTCGCCGAACTCGCCGCGCACGCGGCCCGGCACGGTGAGCGCACCTCGGTCACCTGGCACGACCCGGTGACCGAACGCATGCGGCACTCGGAGTTCGTGACGGGACCTGTCCTGCTGCGCCCGGACCCGGCCGCCGCCACGGCACCCCGGCCGCGCCTGCTCCTCGCGGACTGGCCCTACGGCCGGCCCCGGCCGCGCGCCTACTGGGTGACGAACCTCCCGGCCCGCCGCCTCGCGGAGATCGTGCCGCTGGCGCAGCTGCGCAGGTTCGCCGAGGAGGCGCTGGGTCGGATGCACGAGGAGTTCGGGCTCGGCGACTTCGAGGGCCGGTCCTTCCGCGGCTGGCACCACCATGTGACGCTCGCCTCGGCCGCGTTCGGCTACGACATGGTGCGCCAGCAGGCCGACGAGAGAGCGCTGACCCGCGCACGTGCCTGAGCGTGCGCGCCACGAGGGCCCCGTACGGATCCGTCCGTACGGGGCTCTCGCACGCTCACTTCTGCCAGCCGACCCGGCTGAAGTCGACGTCGCCCAGGCCCGGCACCCCGTAGTTCGCCAACCCCTCGCGCACGGCGAGGATCTGAGGCCGCTGATACAGCTCGATGTCGTGGCCGAGCCGCCAGATCTCGGCGTCCGCCCGGTCGTAGAGCTGCTCGGCGGCCCGTTCGTCGAGGGTGCCGACGGCCTGGGCGAGGAGCTTGTCCACCTCGGCCGAGCCGACCCCGCCGTAGTTCTGGAAGGCCTGTCCCTTCGCGGGGCGGCGGTAGACGGCGTAGGCGGAACTCGGGTAAGTGAGGCCGGTGAAGCGGAAGATGGCGAGGTCGAAGTTGCCCTTCTCCAGGTACTGCGGTGCGTAGGCGGAGGCGGGCACCTGCTGGATGACGACCTTGACACCGACCTGGGCGAGCATGTGCTGGACGAGCTGGGCGAGGTCCTCGCCGAGCCGGTTGGTGCCCTCGCTCAGCACGAAGCGGAGGGTGAGGCTGTGACCGTCCTTGACACGTGTCTTCCCACTGCCGGGGCTCTTCCAGCCCGCGGCGTCCAGGGCCCGTTCGGCGGCCGCGGGGTCGTAACTGCCGTACGGGCGGGAGTTGTCGGTGTATCCGGGCTGGTTGGTCATGAAGAAGTGGTTGCCGAGCAGCGGCACCTTCACCGGGAGGCCCTCGGCCGCGACATCGGCCAACGCCGTGCGGTCGACGGCCTGTTGGACCGCGTTGCGCACCGACCGGTCGGCCAGCGCGCCGCCCGCGCCGTTGAGGGTGATGTGCACCTCGTCCCAGGCGGAACCGATGCGGATGGCGCTGTCGCTCGCCTTCTTCAGCTGGGCGTAGGCCTCGCTGGTGGCCGCGTTGACCGCGTCGACCTCGCCGTTCAGGAAGGCCTGGAGTGCGGCGTCGGCGTCGAGGACGCGGAAGACGATCCGGTCGAGCCGGGGCTTGGTGCCCCACCACCGGGGGTCGGGCACGAAGCTGAGGGTCTGCGCCGTCCTGTCGACCGACTCCAGCTTGAACGGGCCCGCGCTGATGGGCAGTTGGCCCTGCCAGCCGGAGTTGAAGCGCTGCGGGGTGTCATAGGCCGCGGCGGGGAAGAGCGGGGTGAACAGCCTGCGCCAGTCGGCGTACGGCTGCTTGAAGGTGACGCGCACCTCGTGCGGGCCGGCGCCCTGGCGGACGTCCGCGATGCGGTCGTAGCCGCTGGTGTCGGCGACCAGGTAGCGCTGGTCGGAGCCGCTCAGCGCGTGCCACTGGGCGGCGAAGTCCCGCCAACCCAGGGCCGTTCCGTCGGACCAGCGGGCCTCGGGGTTGAGCCGGTACGTGACGACCTGGGGCGAGGTGCCGGTGACGGACGCGGAGAGCAGGTACTCGGGGACCGCGTGCGGGACGCCCTTGACGTCACGGGCGAAGAGCCGGGGCTCGGTCATGCTGTCGACGGTCCACACGTCGTCCAACGCGCCGTCGACGTGGTCGAAGTTGAACTGCGTGATCATCTGCGCGATCGGCAGGGTCAGCGTCCCGCCCGAGCGAAGGGCTGTGGTGGGCCGCGAGTTGATGTCGTACGTGCCGTAGGTCGGCAGTGCGGGGTGCCGCTCCGGGTCCGGGGAACCGGAACAGCCGGCCGCGAGGAGGGTGAGTGCGCAGGCCACCGCCCACGCCGACCAGACCCGTAATCGCTGCACCTAACGGCCCTCCCAGTGCGGACGGAACCGTCAACTGCCCGAACTGTCCCGCGAATTGCGGAGCCGGAGCTTAACATCACGATGTGTCACCCACATGAAGCGGAACGAGTTCCATGCTCTCCCTGATCCTCAGGCGCCTGGTCCACTGCACGATCCTCTTCCTCTCCTCCGTCGTCCTCACCTACACCCTCGCCTCGACGGCGCTCGATCCGCGCGCCTACTTCGAGGGCCGGCAGCCGCCCCCGCCCAGCCGGGTCGTCGACCGTGAGCTGTCCCGGCTGGGCATGGACGACCGCGCCCCGCTGCCGGAACGCTTCGCGCACTGGGCGGGCCGGGCCGTCCACGGCGACCTCGGCCGCACCATCGACGGCGAGTCCGTGAACGCCGAGTTCGGCCGCCGGGTCGGCGTGTCCGTACGGCTGCTGCTGGTGGGCACCGTGGCCGGTACGGCGGTCGGCGTGCTGGCCGGGGTGTGGGCGGCGGTACGGCGCGGCGGGCCGGGCGACCGGACGCTGACAGTGTTCTCGTTCGCGGTGCTGTGCGTGCCCACGTTCGTGCTGGCACTGCTGCTGAAGACCGGGGCACTGGCGGTCAACCAGGCCGCCGGCAGCACGGTCATCCTCTACACGGGCGAGCACACCCCGGGACTGCGGGGCGGCTGGGCCGTCCAACTCCGGGACACGGCCGCCCACTTGCTCCTCCCGGCGATCTGTGTGGCGATCCCCGCGATCGCCTCGTACAGCCGCTACCAGCGAGCCGCGACCCTCGACGTGCTCGGCGCCGACCATCTGCGCACCGCCCAGGCCAAGGGGCTCACCCCGGGGCGGGCGCTGCTGCGGCACGGGCTGCGGATCTCGCTCATCCCGGTGTCGGTGTTCTTCTCCTTCGGGATGCTGGCCCTGTTCACCGGGGCCGTGTTCACCGAGGAGATCTTCGGCTGGCCCGGCATGGGCAGCTGGCTCGTCGACTCGGTGCGGAAGGGCGACGTCAACTCGGTGGTGGCGATCGACCTGTTCGCCGCGGCCGTCGTCCTGCTCGCCGGGCTGCTGGCCGATGTCGTGCACGCGCTCCTCGATCCCCGGGTGCGGCAGCCGTGACGGGCGCCGGCCGGGGGCGGGCGGTGCTGCGCCGGATGGTGCGGCGGCAGGGGGCGCTGTGCGGCCTCGCGGTTCTTCTGCTGCTCTTCACGCTGGCCTTCCTGGGACCGTTCGTCAGCCCGTGGACGCACACGGACGTCGACTACACCGCGCTACGCCAACCGCCGGACCCTCGGCACTGGATGGGCACGAACCGGATCGGGCAGGACGTGTTCGCCCAGGTGGTGCGGGGGCTACAGAAGTCACTCCTGATCGGGTTGCTGGTCGCCCTGTTCTCCACCGTGCTGGCGGCGGCGGTGGGTGCCTGCGCCGGATACTTCGGCGGCTGGACGGACCGGGTGCTGATGTTCGTCGTGGACCTCATGCTCGTCCTCCCCGGCCTGCTCGTGCTGGTGGTGGTCGCGCCGAAGCTGCGCGACCGGGGCTGGATCGCGCTGGTCGGGCTGCTGGCCCTGCTGGGCTGGATGGTCACCGCGCGGGCGGTGCGCGGCATGACGCTGTCCCTGAAGGAGCGTCAGTTCGTGGTGGTGGCAAGGCTGATGGGTGTCTCCTCCCTGCGGATCATCTGGCGGCACGTGCTGCCGCACACGGCGTCGTTCCTCATCACGGACGCGACGATCGCCGTGGGCGGGGCGGTGATCAGCGAGACCGGTCTTTCGTACTTCGGCCTGGGCGTCCAGCCGCCGGACGTCTCCCTCGGCACGCTGATCGCGGACGCGACGGACGTGGCACTGGTGTATCCGTGGATGTTCTTCTTCCCCACGGGCTTGCTGATCGCGTTCGTGCTGGCGGTCAACCTGGTCGGCGGTGCCCTGCGGGACGCGCTGGATCCGACGACGGCGGACTCGGCCCGGCCGTCCCGAATCCCCCTGTCGGGGATGTCCAGTTGACCACCGTCCTGGAGGTCCGTGGCCTGACGGTCGCCGTCGGCGTGGAACGGCGGCCACCGCTGCCCGTGGTGCGCGGTGTCGACCTCACCCTCCGGCGCGGTGAAGTCCTGGGCCTGGTGGGCGAGTCGGGCACCGGCAAGACACTCACGGCGCTGGCCTTGATGGGCCTCGCACCGCCGGGCGCTCAGGTCGGCGGCTCGGTACGGCTACTGGGCGAGGAGCTACTGGGCCTGCCGGTGAGGGAGTTGGCGCGGATCCGCGGCCGCCGTATCGCGATGGTCTTCCAGGACCCGCTGCACGCGTTCACCCCGGTGCAGCGGGTCGGCGACCAGATCGCGGAGGCGCTGCGCATCCATCAACACCCGCGCCCGCGCCGGGAGTCGGCGCAGCGCCGGGCGGTGGAGCTGCTGGACTTCGTAGGGGTACCGCGGCCGACGTGGGCGGCGCGCGCCTACCCGCACCAGCTCTCCGGCGGGATGCGTCAACGGGCGATGATCGCCATGGCGATGGCCAACAACCCCGACGTCCTGGTCGCGGACGAACCCACCAGCGCGCTCGATGTCACCGTCCAAGCGCAGGTGTTGGAGGCCCTGGCCGCGGCCCGGCGCGAGACGGGGGCGGCCCTGCTCCTGGTCACCCACGACCTGGGAGTGGTCGCGGGCACGGCGGACCGGGTCGCCGTCCTGTACGCGGGCCGCATCGTGGAGACGGGCCCGGCCGAGGCGGTCCTGACCCGCCCCCGGATGCCGTACACCCTCGGCCTGGTCGGCTCGGTACCACGCCCCGACGCCCGAGCCCCGCTCACCCCGATCCCGGGCACGGCCCCCGCGCCGGGCGCCGTGGGCAACGGCTGTGCCTTCGCCCCGCGCTGCCCCCTCGCGGAGCCGGACTGCGTCACGTCGGACATCCAACTCCTGGGAGTGGACAGCCCGTCCAGGGCCGGCCTCGCGGGCCTCGACGGCCACGAAGCGGCTTGCCGCCGGGTCCGGCTGGTGTCTCAGCGGACGGCTGTGGAACTGTTTCCGCCGGGCGGGGAGGTGGGAGGGGATGCCGGACGGGATGCCGGACGGGATGCGTCGGTCGAGAGACGGTCGGGGGAACTCACCGCACCGCCCACACCCCGCCACGGAACCCCGGGGTCATGGGCGCGTCCCACTCCATCCGTCCCGGGTCCCCCGGCCGGCCAGGCGTCCCAACTGCTGGGCCACGGCCGACTTCTCGCGCTCCGCGGCTCGGCGCCGCTCCCCCAACTCCCCGACCAGGGCGGCGCATTCCTTTCGTCGCTCACCTGCCGTCTGCTGTGCGCCGGCCAA
>NZ_JBLTJC010000207.1:0-18222 GCF_048158785.1 Streptomyces colwelliae
AGCAGCGCGAGCAGCAGGCTGCCGAAGGCGAGGTCCAGCTTGAGGGCCTTGGCCATGGCGTGGTGGAGGCCGCCGGTGGAGGCCGCGATCAGGATGTACGTGCCGTCGGAGAGCCGGGTCCCGATCGTCGCCGCACGCGAACCACCCACCCCCATCGGGGAGTTACCGGCCGGACCACCCCGTCAGAACACGTCGCGCCGAGGAGCCACGCATGACGCACACGACCGGCGGCGGTGTTCGGCTGCCGGGGGCTGGGGCCGTACCGCACACGCCAGCCCTCGCCACACCTCCCGCACAGAGGTCCGGCGGCCATCCGCTTCCGGCCGCCTCCGTCGGGTGGCCGTCCGCCCCGCAAGCCGCCGCTCCCGATCACTGTCCGCGTCCTGTGGCGAGGACTACGCTGGTTGAACCGGCCCCGGCACTGACGTTCTGGGTCCGCTGGTGGGTGAGGCGTTCGAAGGAGAAGGTCATGATCCGCTCAGCCGATGTCCGGGAGTGGCGGGAGCGTGACGTCGTGGATGCGGAGTCGCACAAGATCGGTGTGCTGGAGGCCGTGTATGTGGACACCGCCACCGATGAGCCGGCCATGGCCACGGTCCGGGTCGGACTGCCCACGCGGCACCGGCTGATCTTCGTTCCGCTGGACGACGCGGTCGTGGGTCCGGACTACGTCAAGGTCGGGTACCCCAAGGCGCTGGTGAAGCAGGCCCCCTCGATCGGCACGGACGACGTACTGCCCGCCGAGCAGGAGGAAGGCATCTTCAAGCACTACGGCCTGCCGTACCAGCCGGGTGCGGGCGGCGAGCGCCAACTGGCCCGCCGTTGACGGCGCCGGACGCCGAGAGGTTTCAACTCGGCGTTCCGGGCCACCCGTTGAACATGTCCAGACGCTACGGCGGAAGCCCCGCGGGGACGGTCATCTCCGTCATCGCGGACATCGCGGCACTGATCCTGATCCTGTGGATCGCTCTCTATCTGTTCAACGCCAACAGCGGGAACAGCTCGGTCGACTGGGTCCACGACGCGGCCAACTGGCTGTCGGGCTGGTCGCACAACCTGTTCACCATCCACTCGGCGGACTGGCGCACCGTGGTCAACTACGGCCTGCCCGCCCTCGTCTACCTCTTCATCGGCCACGCGGTGGCCACCGGGGTCAACCGGAGCTAGACCATCACTGGACCGGCACCGGACCACCGACTGCCTTGCCGTCAGGCCGCCTTACCTCATTCCCTCCGGGCCTTCGGGCCTCGGGGGCGTGCGGGTAGGCGGCCGACCGGTGCTGGAAGGAGAGGATCTTCGGGTTCTGGACGACACCGTCCCGGATCTCGATGGCCTTCCGTACCGTGACGTCGTCGTCCCACGCGCCGGGCCCGCTCATGACCGTGCCCAGATACGGCAGCAGCGCCTCGCTGATCTCCCAGGTCGCCGAGTTCCACAGGTGGGACGGGCTGTGGTCCACGGCGTAGTAGTGGCAGCCCGGTCCGACCGTGGACATCGGGTCGCCGAAGCCGCTCGGCCGGGCCCAGGCGAAGCCCATGCCCTCGTCGCAGGCCACGTCGATGAAGAAGGTCCCCGGCTGGAACAGCGCGAGTTCCTCGTTGTTGACGAACATGAGCGGCGCGTCGGTGTCCTGGAGCACGCAGTTGACGACGATGTCGAACCCGGCCAGGTACTGCGCGAGCGGGACGGGCCCGAGCCCGGTGACCGCCTGGAGGCGCGTCGGGTCGTCCTCCTGCTCCTCGAAGTGCCCCATCACGACCGACGGCATCGGTGACGCCACGGCCGCCGCCGCGCGCTGCGTGAGCACCGTGACGTCGGAGACGCCCATCGCGCCCAGGCCCGTGACCGCGCCGCGTGCCGTGGCGCCGAAGCTTATGACCACCGCGCGCAGCCGGCGGCCGTAGCTCCCGGTCAGCCCGCCGAGCTGGAGGGCGTGCAGCACCGAGCAGTAGCCGGCCAGTTCGTTGTTCTTGTGGAAGACGTGGACGCTGAAGGCGCCCGTGGACGTCCAGTGGTTCATGGCCTCCCAGGCGATCAGGGTCAGCCGTCGGTCGATGCCGATCTGCGTCATCTTCTCGTCCTGCACGCAGTGCGGCCAGCCCCACAGCACCTGGCCCTCGCGCAGCTCGGCGAGGTCCTCGTGCATGGGCTTGGGCAGCAGCATGATGTCGCACTCGGCGACCAGGCGCTCACGGGAACGGAGGCCGCCGACGAGGGGGCGCAGCGCGTCGTCGGCGATGCCGAACCGTTCGCCGTAGCCCTGTTCGAGGAAGATTCGCTCCCGGATGTCCGGGGCGATCCGGTCGAGGTGCCGGGGGTGCAGCGGCAGACGGAACTCGTTCTCCTTGCGGGAGGAGTGCAGTACTCCGAGACTCATCAGGCTCATGTGGGGCGGCTCTTTTCCGGCCGGACGCGGTGCGATCCGGCGTTGCCGTTCCCCGAGGGCGACGCCGAAACGGCTGACGGCGTGCGAGGTGCGCTCGGTAATGCCACGTTACTCCAGTCCGGAAAGGGCTGGATTCCGTCGTCGTCGCACGTGGGGCCCGCGCTGTACGGCGCGGGCCCCACGATGTCGGCGGACGGCGGTCAGATGGTCGTCGGGCGGGCTCGGGTCCGCGGGCGGGGTGTCATCCGGAGCGTGCTGGGGCGGACCGTCGCGCGGGCCACCGGGCGGACGGCCCGGTCGGTGGTGAGGCCGAGGTGCCAGGCGCGGGTCAGGGTGGCGATCGCGGTGGTGATCTCGGCCAGGGCGAAGCGGTCGCCGATGCATTTGTGCTTGCCCGCGCCGAACGGGAGGAACGTTTCATCGGGAAGCTGGGAAGCGGGAGCCCCGGAACGCCGCCGGCCGTCGTCCAGCCAGCGGTCGGGGTCGAAGACGAGCGGGTCGGGGAAGTGCGCCGGGTCGCGGTGCAGCGCGTGCTGGCAGTACGCCAGCTCGGTGTCGGCCGGGATCTCCCAGTCGCCCAGCCGCGTCGCGGTGAGCGTGTGGCGGGTGACCAGCCAGCCCGTGTGGTGGAGCCGTAGGGTCTCGCGGATCACCCGTGCGAGGTACGGGAGTTGGGACAGATCTTCGAAGGTGACGGGGCGGTCGCCGAGGACGGTGTCGAGCTCCTCCTGGACGCGGGCGTCGATGGCGGGGTCGCGGGCGAGTTCGTACAGCACCCAGGACAGGATCGACGCGGTGGTCTCCGTGCCGGCCACGGCCAGGGTGAGGATCTCGGAGCAGATCTGGTGGGCGGTGAGCGGCCGGCCGGTCTCCTCGTCGGTGGCCCGGAGCAGCAGGGAGAGCATGTCGCCGGTGTCCCGGTCGGCGGCGCGCAGCTCGGCGACGGCCGTGTCGATGGTCGCGCGGACGGCGTCGCGGGCCGCGGTGAAGCGGCGGTTGGCGGGCAGCGGGAGCCGCTCCACCCAGTCCGGCAGCATGATGCGGGCGCCCACGCCGTTCATGACCACCGACAGGTCCTCGCGGAGCCGGCGGAAGGCGTCGTCGTCGATGCTGCCGGAGAACACGGTCGCGGCCAGCATGTCGAGGGACAGCCGGACCATGGCCTCGCGGACGTCGAGGACCTCACCGGGCCGCCAGGTGCTCACGGCGGCGGTGACCTGCTCGCGCATGATGTCGACGTACCGGGTGATCTCCGCGTGCCGGAACGCCGGTTGGAGCTGGCGCCGTTTGCGCACGTGCTCGGTGCCCGCCGCGGTGACGACGCTGTCGCCGAGCAACTGGCCCATCTTCTCGAAGAACCGGCCCTTGTCGAGGGTGGGGGCGAGGTCGACCAGCATGGCCCGGATCAGGGGCGGGTCGTTGACGACGATGGTGGACTGGCCGGGCTGGAGCCGGATCTCGACGAGCGGGCCGTAGCCGCGCAGGGAGGCGACGAATCCGAGGTTGTCGCGAAGGAGGGGGATCGCGTGGCCCAGAAGCGGCAGCGAACCCGCGGCCCTGGGTATGGGGGGAGGCGCGACGGTCACGGTGAATCCCTTCACAGTGCTGAGACGACGCCATGATCACTGCCCGCCTCCGGCCCGCCTTATACGGCGGCGGCATGTGCCTCCGCGAACACTCCCGCCGACCCCACCCCGCGCAACGCCATCCGTTCCACCCGCCGCGCCAGGTCCAGCCCGCCCCCGTCGACGTAGGTGAACGGCGTCGCCGCGCACAGCCCCAGGAACGTCCGCTTCGCCGCCAAGTCGTCGGAGATCACGTGGATTTCGGGGACGGACGGGTCGGGGGTGCCGTCGAACCCCTCCCACCACACGTTCTTGAAGGCGCCCACCAGCCGTGCCTCGGGGAACGCGGCGGCGAGGTCCGTGGTGCCGCCGGTCGCCCAGGGGCCCACGAAGTCGACGTGGCCGCCGGTGAACGGGTTGGTGATGTCCACCAGGATCTTCCCCCGCAACTCGCCCCGCCAGGGCCGGAGTTGCTGCACCGCTCCCGGTACGCCGAGGACGGCGGGGATCACGACCGAGGACGCTGCTACGACCTCTTCGTGGCGCCCGCCGGTCCGTACCTCGTGCCCGGCACGGGCGAACATCGTCGCGAGTGCGACGGCGATGTCGCCCGTGCCCAGTACGCCGATCGTCATCGCCGCGTTCCTCTGCTCCTGCTCCTGCTCCTGATTCATGGCGTCCGCTTCAGGACCAGGCTGACGTTGTGGCCGCCGAAGCCGAAGGAGTTGGCGAGGGCCGCGTCCCAACTGCCCTCGCGGTTCTCGCCGTTGACCACGTCCAGGTGGATCTCCGGGTCGAGGGCGTCGAGGTTGCGGGTGGCCGGGACGACCCCGTGGTGGAGGGAGAGGAGGGCGGACATCGCGCCGAACGCCCCCGACGCGCCCAGCATGTGGCCCGTCATCGACTTGGTCGCCGTCACCACCGGGTGCGTACCCAGCGCCTTCGCCACCGCGTCGGCCTCCGCGAGGTCGCCGCCCGGTGTCGAGGTGGCGTGGGCGTGCACATGACCGATGTCGGCGGGCTCCAACTCCGCGTCCCGCAGGGCCGCCTGGATCGAGCGGACCTGCCCCTCGGTGTCGGACGCCGAGATGTGCCGGGCGCTGGAGGTGACGGCCGCGCCGGCCACCGCGCCGTAGACGCGGGCACCCCGGGCGCGGGCGAACTCGGCGCGTTCCAGGACCAGTACGGCCGCGCCCTCGGCGATCACGAACCCCGAGCGGCCGGCGTCGAACGGCCGGGACACGGCGGCCGGGTCGCCCTCCTGCCGCGAGAGCGCCTTCATCTGCGCGAACGCGGCGACCATGAGCGGATGCAGACTCGCCTCGGTGCCGCCGGCCACGACGACATCGGCGCGGCCGAGGCGGATCAGGTCCAGTGCCAGGGCGATGGACTCGGCGCCCGAGGCACAGGCGCTGACCGGGGCACGGGCGCCCGCGCGGGCGTCGAGGTCGATGCTGACCCAGGCCGCCGGTCCGTTCGGCATCAGCATCGGGACGGCGTACGACGACAACTTCCGCATGCCGGACCGCTCGTAGACGTCGTTCTGGCCGAGCGTGCTCAACACGCCCCCGATGCCGGTGCCGACGACCACGGCCAGCCGTTCCGGTTCTACCGGGGGCCGGCCCGCGTCCTGGAAGGCCTCCCGGGCCGCCGCCACGGCCAGTTGCTCACCGCGGTCCAGCTTGCGGGCGTGCACCCGGCCGAGGACGTCGACCGGGTCGGCGGGCACGGTGCCCGCGATCCGCACCGGTAACTCCTCGGGCCAGGAGCCGTGTTCGTCATGCAGGGTGCGCACGCCGGAGCGTCCGTCGAGCAGCCCCTGCCATGATTCGGGTGCCGTCGCGCCGAGCGGGGTCATGGCGCCCAGGCCGGTCACGAGCACGTCCGCGTCTCTGAGTTGGCTCATCACGCGAAGACGATCGTCTGGTTGCCGTGGCGGAGCACGCGGTCCTCGCCGTGCCACTGCACCGCTCGCGTGAGCACCGCCCGTTCCACGTCCGCGCCGCGTCGTTGCAGGTCGGCGGCGGTGTCCGCGTGGCTGACCCGGACCACGTCCTGCTCGATGATCGGGCCCTCGTCGAGGTTCTCGGTGACGTAGTGGGCCGTCGCGCCGACGAGTTTCACGCCGCGTTCCTTCGCCTTGGCGTAGGGGCCCGCGCCGATGAACGCCGGCAGGAAGGAGTGGTGGATGTTGATGATCGGCACGTCCAGTCGCTCGATGAAGTCCGCCGACAGGATCTGCATGTAGCGGGCCAGGACGACGAAGTCGACGTTGCCCCGCAGCAGCCTCAACTGCTCAGCCTCCGCGGCCGACTTGTCCGTCCCCGCGGAGGGCACGTGGAAGAAGGGGATGCCGAACGACCGGACCTCCTCCGCCGTGTCCGGGTGGTTGGAGATCACCATGGCTACGGTGACGGGGAGTTGACCGCGCCGGTGCCGCCACAGCAGGTCCAGCAGACAGTGGTCGGACTTCGAGGCGAAGACCGCCACCCGCTTGGGCACCGACAGGTCCCGCAGTGTGAACTCCAACTCGAAGTCACCGGCGAGCCGTTGCCGCAGTCCGTCCTCGATCGCGGGCAGCGCCGCTCCGAGGTGGTCGAGGCCGAACACCGTGCGCTGGAAGAACGCGCCGCCCTGCGGATTGTCCGAGTACTGGTCGAGGGAGACGATGTTCGCGCCGTGCTCACCGAGCACCGCGCCGACCGCCGCGACGATGCCGGGCCGGTCCTTGCCCCGGACGGTCAGGGAGGCGTGGCGGTGCCCGGCGCGAGCGGCCGATGCGGGGGCCGTCGTAGCGCGAACAGTCCTTGCGGCCTCCAGAGTTGACGTCACGTCACTTTCCCTTCTCGGCGCGGAAGGTGAGTGCCACGTTGTGGCCGCCGAAGCCCGCCGAGTTCTTGACCGCGACGATCTGCTCGGGGCCCAGCTTGAGCGGGCCGCCGTGCACCACGTCGATGGAGAGGCCCTCGTCGAGGCGGGTGAAGTTGCGGGTCGGCGGAACCAGGCCGTGGTGGAGGGCGAGGACGGTGGTGATCGACTCGATCGCGCCGGCCGCGCCGAGGCTGTGCCCGGTCATCGACTTGTTCGCGGACACGGCCGGACCCTGGGTGGCGTCTCCGTCCGCGTCGCCGAACACGGCCATCACCGCGCGTGCTTCGGCCGCGTCGCCGGGTGCGGTCGCGGTGCCGTTGGCGTTGAAGTGGGCCACGTCCGCGGGGGTCACGCCCGCGTCGGCGAGGGAGGCGCGGACGGCCGCGGCGGTGCCGGTGCCGTTCGGCTCGGGCTGCACCATGTGGTACGCGTCCGAGGTGATGCCGACTCCCGCCAACTCGGCGTAGATCCGGGCGCCGCGCTCGCGCGCGTGCCGCTCCGACTCCAGTACGAGGATGCCGGCGCCCTCGCCCAGGACCATGCCGTCGCGGTCCGCGTCGTAGGGACGGCAGGCGGACGCGGGGTCGTCGAAGCGCTGCGAGAGCGCCCGCATGGCCGCGAACGAGGACAGGACCATGGGGTGCAGGGGCGCCTCCGCGCCGCCCGCGACCACCACGTCCGCCTCCCCGCGCCGGATCAACTCGGCCGCCGTGACCAGGGCTTGGGTCCCGGAGGAGCAGGCGTTGACGGTGGCGTGCACACCGAGGCGCGCGTTCACCAGCAGCGCTACGGCCGCCGCCGAGCCGTTGCCCATCGACATCGGGACGGTCATGGGCGGTACGCGCCGCCAGCCCCGGGTCTTGAGGGCTTCCCAGCCGTCGATGATCGAGGTCATGTCGCCCAGCGCGGCCGAGACGACGACGGCCACCCGGCTCGGGGCCGCGGTGCTGTCGTCGAGGCCCGCGTCGGCCCACGCCTCCGCCGCCGCCGTCACCGCGAACTGGGCGGAACGGCTGAGGCGTCGGCGCTGCTGGTGCTCAAGTCCCGTACCGGGGTCGACCTTTGCGCGTCCGCCGAGCAGCGGCGGCAGGTCCTTGGCCCAGGACTCGTCCTCCAGCAGGCCCAGTCCGCTCTCGCCGCGCAGCATCGCGTCCCACGTGGTGGCGACGGTCCCGCCGAGCGGGGTGGTCTCGCCGAGGCCGGTCACGACGACCTTGTTGTTCTCTTCCTGGCGGGTCTTCATCGGTTGCGCGCTCCCTGTCCGAGCTGTGCGGCGAGCTTTCCGGAGTCCTTCTTGACCGAGTTGACGAGCACCTTGCGCAGCAGGGACTTCGGCATGATCCCGAAGTAGTCCCCGGGGTCCACCTCGAACGTCCAGTTGACGGTGGTGGTGCCGTCCTCGCGTTCGGCGTACTCGTAGGTGCCGACGTAGCCGAACGGTCCCTCGACGGTGTGGAACTTGGAGCGCCGGCCGGGCTCGAACTCGCTGATCTCCACGGTGAACTGCATCCGCTTGCCGATCAGCTGGAACGTGATCTCGTACCGGCCGCCGGGCCGGGCCGGGCCGTTCAGCAGCGTCACGTCCACGCAGGCCGCCTGCCACACCGGGTCCTGGACGGGGTCGGAGATCAGGGCGAACGCCTCGTCGGGCGGCACCGGGAGGTGGAACGCGTACTCGGCCTTGACCTGTTCAGCCTTGGTCATCGTGGGTCGGTCCTTCCATGTGGGGGGCGATCGCGCGGGCCGCCAGCTCCGCGTGCGGCGGGTACATCACCGAGTTGTGGTCCCCGGAGACGTCGATGACGTGCAACTCGCCCTTGATCAGGGCCTCCCAGCCGAGCTTGGGGCCGTAGTCGGCCTGTTCGTCGGCCGCGCGCAGCAGCACCAGGTCGAGGTCGGCCGGTTCGGGGAGGTAGGTCTGGAGGGCGATGCCGTTGGCGAGGTAGGCCTCGAAGTAGCGCAGGATCGTCGCGCGGTCCGCGTCCTCGGCCAACACCCCGATGGCGGCGGCCTGTTGGAGGATGTGGTCGAACGCGGCGTCGCCGCCCAGCGCCCGCAGTTCGTCCGCCGGGATGTCCAGGGTCTTCCCGGCCGGTACGGCGAGGTCGCGGGCGAACCAGGACAGGATCGTCGAGTCGTCCGCGGACTCCGGGATGTTCTCCTCGATCGGCGCCCGGCTGTCGATGCCGATGATGAACTCGATCTCCTCGCCGAGCGCGCGGAGTTGGCCGGCGACCTCGTAGGAGATGACCCCGCCGAAGCACCAACCACCCAGCGCGTACGGCCCGTTGGGCTGCACCTCCCTCAGGAGGTCGATATAGCGGGTGGCCATGGCCTCCACGCTGATCTCGGCCTCGCCCTCGTTCTGGATGCCGGGCGCCTCTATCGCCAACACAGGCCTGCCGGGCGGGAGATGGCGGGTCAGCTCGACATAGCAGAAGACGGTGCCGCCGAAGGGGTGGAACAGGAACACCGGGCGCTGCTCCGGGTCGCCCTCGCGCAGCACGACGAGCGGGCCGCGCGCGGTCTCCTGGCCTCCGGACCGGACGATCGCGGCGAGTTCGGCCACGGTGCCCTGCCGGCCGAGCATGATCGAGATCGGGATCTCCACGTCCCACTCGGCACGGATCGCCGAACTGAGCCGGACGGCGAGCAGCGAGTGCCCGCCCACGTCGAAGAAATGGTCGTGGACGCCGACCTGGGACAGGCCCAGGATCTCCGTCCACATCCGCGCGAGGGTGATCTCGGTGGCGTCACGCGGCTTCTCGAACCCGGCGTCCGAGGAGACCACGGGCTCCGGCAGCCGGTTGCGGTCGATCTTCTTGTTCGCCGTCAGCGGCAGTTCGTCCAGCACCATCACGATGCCGGGCACCATGTACGGCGGGAGGGACACCCCGGCCGCCGACCGGACGTCGGACGCCTTCAACTCGGCGCCGTTCTCCGCGAGCAGATAGGCGACGAGCCGGTCGTCACGCACCACGACGACCGCCGTGGAGACGCCGTCGACCGCTTCCAGGACCGTCTCGACCTCGGAGAGTTCGATGCGGTAGCCGCGCAGCTTGACCTGGTTGTCCAGCCGCCCGTGGTGCAGCAGCCGCCCGTCGCTGCTCCAGCGCGCCCGGTCACCGGTGCGGTACAGCCGCCGGTCCGGCGCGGCCGGCAGCCCGGTCACGAACCGCTCCGCCGTCAACTCCGGCCGGTCCCAGTACCCGACGGCCAGACCCTCCCCGCCGATCCACAGCTCGCCCGGGAAACTCGGCTCGACGTTCCGGCCCTGCGGATCGAGGACGTACAGCTGTGTGTTGTCGAGGGGCGCGCCGATGTCGATGCCGGACGCGGGCTCCACCACACCGGCGGTGGACCAGATGGTCGTCTCGGTCGGGCCGTACACATTGCGCAGGCTCGCCACGCGCGTGGACAGGAACTCGGCCAGATCCAGGGGGAGTTCCTCACCACCGCACAGCACGTTCAGCTGCGGGGCGCCCGTCCATCCGGCGTCGCGCAGCATGCGCCACGAGGTGGGCGTCGCCTGCATCCAGGTGGCACCGGACTCCTCGATCCGCACCGCGAGCGCGGCACCGTCGGCGGCCGTGGCGCTGTCGCACACGACGACCCGGCCACCGGTCAGCAGCGGCAGATACAGCTCCAGTCCGGCGATGTCGAACGAGATCGTGGTGACCGCGAGCAGACTGTCCGAGGCGCCGAACCCGGTGGTCTCCCGCATCGCGAGCAGCAGGTTCGTCAGCGCGTGGTGGGGGATGGCCACGCCCTTGGGGCGGCCGGTGGAGCCCGAGGTGTAGAGGATGTACGCCAGGTCGGCGGGGCCGGCGGCCGTGGCGGGGCCGGCGGTGGCACCGGCCGCCAGGTCGTCCAGGTCCAGCACCGGAAGACCGGGCAACTGGCTCTCTCCCAGGCCGGTTTGGCTGAGCAGCAGCCTGGCCTGTGAGTCCTCGGCCATGTAAGTCAGCCGTTCCACCGGCAGGTTGGGGTCCAGTGGCACATACGCCGCCCCGGCCTCCAGCACTCCCAGCAGCGCGGCCACCAGCGGTGCGCCGCGTTCCACCATCACCGCGACCCGGTCGCCCGGGGCGATCCCGGCTGTCCGCAACGCCGCCGCGGTCTCCTCGACCGACGCGAGCAGACGGCCGTAACTCCACTCCTCGCCGTCCGCGGCCAACGCGACCGCGTCGGGCGTGCGCCGCACCTGCTCGCGGAAGAGTTCCGGCAACCGGGCCGCGGGCAGAGCGCGTTCGGGCCCCGAACCCCACTCGGCGAGACGCGCCCGCTGCCGTTCGTCGCCGCGCACCAGCTCGCGCAGGGGCTCGTCCGGACGGCCGACCAGGGTCTCCACCGTGGTGACGAACGCGTCCGCCAACTCCCGTGCCGTACCGGCCCCGAAGATGTCGGTGTTGTAGCGCAGCACCCCCGCGAAGGCACCGTCGCGCTCCGCGCCCATCTCGACCCACAGGTCGGTCTGGCCCTCCTGCTGCGGCAGCGGATACGGCCGCAGGGTCGCGCCCGCGATCGCCAACTCGGCGCCCGGACCCGGCTCCAGGAGGAAGAACGCGTCCATGTCGTTGAGGAACGGCAGCCGGTCCCAGGCGAAACCGGCCTGGTACAACGGCGTCCGGCTCGGATCGCGCGGCGGCGCCAACTCCCGTACCAGCCAGGGGAAGGGCAGCTCCTGCGCCCGCATCGCCTCGGACACCCGCTCACGCGAGGCCGCCAGCGACTGACGGTACGTCAACTCCTCGTCCACCGCGCCCCGTACGACCACGGTGTTCACGAAGTTGCCGAGCGCGTCCCGGAACTGCCGGTGCAGCCGCCCCGAGGTCGGGGTGCCCACCACGATCTCCGACTGACCGCTCAGCCGGCTCAGCAGCACGAAGTACGCGGACAGCAGCACCGTGTACGGCGTCGACGAGGTCTCCCGCGCCAGCCGCCGTACCGCCTCCGTCGCGGTGACGGACAGCGCGAACGGCGCCGAACCGCCGTCGTAGGACGGCACGGGCGGGCGCGTCCGGTCGCCGTACAGATCCAGCGCGGGCGGTATGTCCGCCAGCCGCTTCGCCTCGGCGTCGAGGAGGGTGCGCGCGTTCTCGCCGGTGAGGAAGGCCTGTTGGCGTTCGGTGTACGCGGCGAAGGCGCCGCCGTCGAGCGTGAACCGGTTCGGTGTGCCCTCCAGGCGGCTGCGCACCTCGGAGAGCAGCAGGGCCAGCGACCAGAAGTCGGCCGCGATGTGGTGCATCACGACGGCGAACACCCAGGTGCGCTCGCCGGTGCGGTACAAGTGCACGCGCCACAGCGGAGGTCGGGCGAGGTCGAAGGGGCTGCGGGTGTCCGTGCGGACGAGGTCGCGCAGTGCCTCCGGGGCCAACTCCCGTGCGTCGGTACGGCGGATGTCCAGCGGTACGGCGTCCCGCACGAACTGCTCCGGGCCCTGCGGACCGGCGCGGAATCCGATCCGGAGAGCGTCGTGCTCGCGGGTCAGGTCGGCGAGTATCTGCCGTACCCGGTCGCCGAGTTGGGGATCGGCGGTGACCTCCGCGCCGAACACGATGTGGTACGCGGAGCATCCCGGGTCGGCCTCGTGGATGAACCAGAGGCCGGCCTGCTGGGCGTTGACGGAGTTGGTCGTCGTCATCGCTGGCCTTCCGCTGCGGCGCTGGCGGCGACGGGCTCGGCGTTCATCAGCTGCCACAGGGCCTCGGCCAGGGTGTCCACCGTCGGGTGGTCCCAGAGGAGGTCCACCGGCGGGTCGGAGAGACCGCAGGTGTCCTCGATCTCCATGCCGACGGAGAGCGCGGCCATGGAGTCCAGGCCGTAGTCGGTGAAGGGCCGGTCGGTCTCCAACTCGGCGGGTGCGACGCCGGCTTCGGCGGCCACCGCTTCGACGAGAACCTTCTTCACGTCGTCGAGCGTCAGGTTCTTGGTGCTGGTCGTGGTCATCTCGGGTAAGTACCTTCCGGCCGGTATGCGGTCGTGGTCAGGGATGTGGTTCATGCGGCGGTCGTGGACACGTCGTCGTCCCGGCCCGCCTCGCGCGCCCCGGGCTCGGCCATGCGCATCTGGCGGACCGAGAAGAACTCGTTGTCGGCGCGCTGGGTGTTCATGCGGGTGAACAGCCGCCGGGCGGTGGCCTGTTCGAGGTCGCCGACCTCGTACTGGTGGACCTGGCGGCGGGTCAGCGCGGCCAGCAGCCACTCGCCGTCGGCGAAGAAGGCGTCGAGGTGGTCCCGGTTGAACAGCCACACGCCGAGGGCCGCCACCTTCGCGTGCAGGGAGCAGAGTTCCTCCGCCACCCGGATCAGCCGGGGCGCGGTGGACTTGCTGGTCCTAGTGGCGGGCGACGGCTTGCCGGCCGTCGACCGGCGTATCTCGTTGACCCGGGCGAGCAGCGCGTCCAACTCCCGCCGCAGTTCCTCGGCCTGGCCGCGCAGTGCGGTCAGCCGGTCCTCGTCGCAGCCGGCCGACGGCGTCAGTTCGGCGAGGCGGTCGATCAGCGCGGGGAGGCTGGCGAACGTGGCGTCCCTGCCGCGTCCGAACACGCTCACCCGGTGCGGTTCGAAGGTGGGCAGCTCGGCCCGCAGGTCGTACAGCGGACGCCAGTCCTCGTCCGGGTCGCGCCCATGTGCCTTGGTCAGCGCGGGGAGTTGGAGCGCGAGACTGTCCAGGCAGACCGGCTCGCTGCCGTCGAAGACCGAGACGACGGCACCGTCGCGGAGCATCTTCTGGAACGTGCCCACGTGTTCGGCGGCGCGCAGGAAGTACCGGGCGCCCAGCGTGCGGGCCAGCACCTTGCTGTTGGTGTCGACCAGCCGGGCCACCTGCACCTTCGCGAGGTTGCCCCAGATGCTGAACTGCTCGGTGTACAGGTGCAGTCCGCGCATCGCGACGAGGCTCTCGCACTCCGCGACCAGCAGGCTCAGGTAGGAGTTGGCGAGGGACTCGGTGACGTACGGGATCTCGTTCGCGGGGCCGTCGTAGAGGATGCGGTCGGACAGGAAGCCGGCCACGGTGCGCAGCATGGTGTCGCCGGTGCCCAGGGAGAGGCCGGTGCAGAAGGTGCGGGTGATCAGCAGGCCGCGCAGGGCGAGTTCGAGGCCCTCGCCCTCCGCGCCCAGCCGGGCCGTGGCGTCCACGCGGGCGTCGTCGAAGGCGACGCCGCTGATGTCGCAGCCGCGCAGACCGTAGGTCGGGACGCGGGGGACGCCGGTCACCTCGCCGGAGATCACCTGCGAGCGGTCCACCAGGAACATGGACTGCTGCCGCTTGGCCGGGGTGTGCTCGTCGCCGGTGGTGCCGAGCAGGACCACGTGGGTGGAGGTGCGGCCCCGGTTGATGGGCCACTTCTCGCCGGACAGGACGTACTGATCGCCGTCCGGGGCGGCCGTGAAGCGGTTGGCGGCCAGGTCGGCGCCGTGCCCCGGCTCGGAGTAGGCCAGACACGGGACGACCCCGCCGCGCAGGACCGTCGCCGCGTACTTCGCCTGCTGATCGGCGTCGCCGCCGATCCACGCGAGCATCATCCACACCTGTGTGCTCTCGCTCACCGCGACGTTCATGTCCCGGCGGGCGATCACCCGGGTCAGCATCAGGATGTCCTCGGCGGCCCGGAGATCACCGCCGAGCCGCTCGGGCACGAAATACCGGTTGAAACCGAACGCGCGGACCTGGTCGATACCGGCGGACGGGAGCTCGTCCCGCTCGTCGAGCGCCAGCGCGCCGGCGAACGACAACGCGTTGGATTCCACTTCCGGGTCACCGAGCCAGCCCTCCAGATCCTCCGCGAGGGCAGTACTCGACTGCTTCTTTGAGCTTTTCATGAGCTTTCCATTCCATGCCGGAGAGGGCAACGGCGTGATAACACAGCCGTGCCCGATAAACGGACCTGAAAGTGGACGTGCGAATGTGGCGCATGAATACACGTCGCGTTGGAGAATGCAGGCGAAAAGAGCGCACGGAGTGCCGCCGAAAAAGCGCAGCGCTGTGCGGAAGGTTCAGTTCACCAGTGTCTGACCAGCGCCGATGGGCGCGGTTTCCTCGTCGTCAGCGTTGTCCGATACAACAGCTGATGGAATTTTGAACCATTTTGAAACCCCCGTTGCGCAAAGCGCGGTTTCGTCCCCGTGTTCTTCCCCGTGTGCGACCCGGTCGCAGAGTGCAATGTTCTGGCCAGGCGCTTCGAGAGCGTAGCAGGCGCGC
Organism: Streptomyces colwelliae; assembly: GCF_048158785.1. Taxonomy (NCBI): domain Bacteria; kingdom Bacillati; phylum Actinomycetota; class Actinomycetes; order Kitasatosporales; family Streptomycetaceae; genus Streptomyces; species Streptomyces colwelliae. Next base: position 15,028 of record NZ_JBLTJC010000207.1, read on the forward strand.
TACTTGGTGCCACGTGACTCAGGTCACCCGGCGTTTCTGTTTTCTCTGTCGGACGTTCGATTCTGTGATCGATCACCGGCTGGCTGACCTCGAAGATCCCTGGAGAATGACTCGTTCCATTTCGCGGGATGCGGACGGTTGTATTCCGGTGGATTTTGCGTCGGCATAACCGTCCGGGGGGTTGCCACGAGCGGCGGAACGGTGAATTCCGTGTGACCCGGGGATCGCCGCGGGGCGACCGGGGCCCCGTGTCGGCGGGGTGCCGCCGGGGCGATTTCCCTGGCGGACGGGGGTTCCATGGCCGTAGAACGTTGTATCTTCGATGGTGGAGATTGCGACGATCGAAGGAGCCGGCTCATGGTGCGCACTGGCGGCACGGAGCAGTACGGGGCGTCCCCCCGGGAGGACTTCCTCATCGCCGAACGTCCCGGCTATCTGCTCCACAAGGCGGGGTTGGTGCTGGTGGAGGACGTGGAGAAGGCGCTGGGCGCGGTCGGTATGCGCATCCGCTACTTCTTCGTGCTGGCCGCGCTGGCCGGCGGACCCGAGCTCTCCCAGCAGGACCTGAGCCGGCTGCTCAACCTCGATCCGACCACGGTCGTGACGGTGATCGACGAGATGGAGCGCAACGAGCACGTGGAGCGCCGCCGCAACCCCGCCGACCGCCGGCGCTACAACCTGATCCTCACCGGGACCGGCCGCGAGGCGCTCGCGACGGCGGACCGGGTGGCCACGGAGGTCGAATCGGCGTTCTTCGGCGCGCTCTCGGAGGACGAGCGCGGGGTGCTGCGCAAGATGCTCGGCACGCTGATGGCCGGCCGCTGGCCCGCGTCGGTCTGCTCGGACTGACCGAGAACGCCCGTCAGTTGACCTGGAACGCCCGCCAACTCACGTTGGAAGTACGCGAGTTGACGTAGTACGCACGCCAACTCACTTAGAGAGTCCGCGAGTTGACGTATAACACCCGCGAATTCGCACAAGCCCGTGGTGCCGCCCGGTGCCGCGGGCTTTGTCGTGCCCGGTGGTCGTCACTCCGGGTGACCGTGTTCGCCGCGCCGGTCGCGACGGCATTGACTCATGGCTTTCCAATCATCTAGATTTCCATCATCTAGTGATCCTAAGGTCCAGAGTTCCTGTTGATTGGAAGGTCCCCGCATGTCCGAAGAACGCGCACCGTCTCCCACTAGGTGGTGGACACTCGGGATCGTCGCGTTGGGCTCGTTCATGCTGATGCTCGACCTGAGCGTGGTCTCCATCGCGCTGCCGCAGATCCACAAGTCGCTGGGCAGCAGCTTCGCCGACCTCCAGTGGGTGTTCGACGCCTACGCCCTCACGCTGGCGATCTTCCTGGTCGCGGCGGGCTCGCTCGCCGACCGGATCGGCCGCAAGAAGCTCTTCCAGGTCGGCTTCGCCATCTTCACCGCCGCCTCGCTGGCCTGTGGACTGGCCGACGGAGCAGGGGAGTTGAGCTGGTTCCGGGCCATCCAGGGGGTCGGCGCCGCCATCATGTTCGCGGTCGGACCCGCGATGCTCAGCCATGAGTTCCACGGCAAGGAACGAGCCACCGCGTTCACCGCGTTCGGCGCCGCCGTCGGCCTCGCCGTCGCCACCGGCCCGCTCATCGGCGGCTCGCTGATCAACTCGCTGTCCTGGCGCTGGATCTTCTACATCAACGTGCCGGTCGGCGTGCTCGCCATCCTCATCGGCGCGCTGCGCGTCCGCGAGTCCCTCAACAAGCGCGCCCACCCCACCGACTGGGCCGGCCTCGGCACCTTCAGCCTCGCGCTCGGCGCCCTCGTCTACGCCACCATCCGTGGCCCGGTGGAGGGTTGGACCAGCGGCAACACGCTCGGCCTCTACGCGGCGAGCGTCGTCTTCCTGGTCGTCTTCGTCGCCATCGAGCGCCGCCTCGGCGAACGCGCCCTGATCGACCCGGCGTTCTTCCGCAGCCCCACCTTCGTCGGCATCTCGCTCGTCGCCATGATCGGCAACGCGGGCGCGCTGCCCTCGGTGTTCTTCGAGACCAGCTACCTGGAGAACATGCTGCACGTCGACGCGTGGGGGACAGGTCTACGGTTCCTGCCGCTGACCGGTGCGATGTTCGTCGCCGGTGCCCTCGGCGGCGGACTCATCGGCAAGGTCCCCTTCCGGATCCTGCTCGGCGGTTCGACCCTGGTCATGGCCATCGGCATCCTGTGCCTGAACCTCACCGAGGCCGACTCGTCCTGGACCGTGCTCGTCCCGGCGCTGGTCATCTCCGGCCTTGGCATGGGCGCCTTCAACCCGGCCCGCGCCGCCCTGGCCATCGGGGTCGCCGAACCGGCCAAGTCTGGTGTCGCGTCCGGCATCAACGAGACCTTCCAGCAGGTCGGCATCGCGGTCGGCATCGCCGGCATCGGCGCCTACTTCCAGCACACCGTGTCCCAGGACTTCACCTCCTCGGCCGTCGGCAAGCAGCTCGGCGACGACGCCGCGGAGAGCGCCGCGCACGGCATCAGCGCCGGTGGCCTCGACGCCGTCGCCCAGGCCGCGGGCCCCTTGCGCGAGAAGGTACTGGCCGCCGGACAGGACGCGTTCATGAGCGCCTTCCACGGAGCCATGACCCTCAGCGCGATCCTCGGCTTCGTCGCCGCGATCATCGGCTTCACGATGCTTCGCACGAAGGACCTCCACGCCAGCGCCCTGTCGACGATCCCGCCGGACGTCGACGAGGACGGCGAGGTACGCCCCGACGACGCGTCGGACCTCCCGGTCGGCGCCCCGGCCTGACCACACCGCGCGGCTGAGAAACCCGCCCGATTCACCGTCCCGGTGGCCAATCCCCCGCGCCACCGGGACGGTTCAGCGCTGTCCGGCAATCCCTCGATCAGGTGACGCCCCTCTGTACGCCCGCTCGAACACCGGATCGTGACCGCACCTCCCAGCGGCCCCTAGGGCGGCACCCGCATCCTCGGACGTTCGTCCGACGGTTCGCCCGTCCGCACCCGTGACGGCTTCTTGATCAGGCACGTTCTTCAGGCACCGAGTCACTGCATCGACCGCAGGAGGTTGCCATGAATCCCGTGCCCCAGGTCGAGCGGCTGGACGGCGGTGAAGCCGTTGTCGTACGTCTTGCTGATTCCGGAGAGGCGGACGTCGCCGCTGTTGTCCTTGGTGTTCATCGTCGTCACGCCCCTGTGAGCTTTGCGAACTTCT